>CAMDRJ010000050.1 GCA_945906755.1 Klebsiella pneumoniae
TCCGGGATCGATACCTCCGAGAGGCTCATGACTTCGCCTTCGATCAGCGTGCCGCGATAGAACGTGGGCGGGCCGGAATGGAGATCGACCACACCGGTTCTCACCGCATTGGGCTGTTCAGGGGTGGGGACCGCCTCCGGACCAATGACATCGATTTGCACGATGCCTTTGCCGCGCGCATTGACCTCATCGGCCCAGCGCTTGAAAACGGCGCCAAAACTTGCATTGGGTGGCAGGAACGATGCACCACGCAGACGCACTTCCTGCGCGCTTGCGGTGCCTACGAAGCCTGCAATGATCAAACCGGCCAGCGCCGATGCTAGGGTGCGTTGCATGAATCCTCCTCAGAAAAAGACTGTCGTGCCACTTTATCGTTGATCGCGCGGCGGGGCAAATATCCGGCATCTTCGCATTGATTGAGTTGACGCCCCGCATAGGCGTACATTGCGGTATTTCCCAACACTGAAACGGACGCAATCGTGCCCGATCTCTTCCGCCTCACAGCCACCGCAGCTGCCAAGCTTATCGCCAAGCGCGAAATTTCGTCTGAAGAATTGGTGAAGTCGTGCTTGGAACGAATCAAAGCGCGCGAATCCACGGTGCAAGCCTGGGCGCATTTGGACGAACAGCTCGCCATCCAGGCGGCGCGTACCGCGGATGCTCAAACGCCAAAGAGCCCGCTGCACGGGATTCCGTTTGGCGTAAAAGACGTGATCGATTCGGCAGACCTGCCCACCGAATATGGGAGCGAGATCTTCAAAGGGCATCGCCCCGCGCAAGACGCCGCCTGCATTCGGCGCATGAAGGACGCGGGCGCGGTGCTGATGGGTAAGACCGTGTCGACTGAATTCGCCACCTTCCGTCCCGGTAAAACAAGAAATCCGCATAACCCAACCCACACGCCGGGTGGATCGTCATCAGGCTCGGCCGCCGCCGTCGGTGATTCGATGATCCCGCTGGCGTTCGGCAACCAAACCGCGGGTTCGCATATTCGGCCGGGCTCTTTCTGCGGCATCTGTGCGTTCAAACCGACCTGGGGCACGGTGGATCTCACCGGGATCATGCCCCTTGAACATTCGTTTGACACGCTTGGCTATTTCGCCCGCAGCTTCGATGACATCGCCAATTACTATGCAATCGTGCGAGGCGCACCACCCGCCAATGCGCCAGACGGGATTGGGCGGCCACCTCGTATCGGGTTTTACCGCGCACTCGAACGCAAGCACGCTGAACCCGCGGGAACGGCGGCGGTCGAGGCCGCGGCCAGGACGCTGCAATCGCTTGGCGCGATCGTCGAAGAGGTCGAACTGGGATCGCAATTCGCCGATTTGATCGATGTGCATCCGATCATTCTCAACGTTGGGCTCACCCGATCACTCAAAGCGATCTATGAAAAGGACGCCCACCGCATCAGCGAACGACTGCGCGGCATGATCGAAGCGGGGTTATCGACCCCCGCCGCGACCTATCGCCAAGCGCTCGATCACGCCGACGCTTGCCGGCGCGATATCAATGCCGCATTCGGCGCCTATGACGTGCTCCTTTGCCCAAGCGCTCCGGGCGAGGCCCCGCAGGGACTGGAAGCGACCGGCAACCCGGTGTTTCAACTCGCCTGGACATTGCTGCATGCGCCTTGTGCAAGCGTCCCGGGTGCGGTCGGACCGAAGGGATTGCCGGTAGGCATCCAGTTCGTTGGGCGCCAATACGACGACAACACGGTGCTCGCGATCGCGAACTGGTTTCAGCAGCGTCGCACCTGACGCCAGGATGTCTTATGTGTGTTGTCTGTTTCAATCGATCGCCGCTACCAGCTTGGCAGTAAGAAGAGCCACGCGGTAACCTTGCCAGATGAACGCATCGATCAGCAAAACAGAAATCGACCGCCTCGTGACGCCTGATCGCGTCCACCGGCGCGTCTATACCGACCCCGCAATCTTTGATCTGGAGATGGCCCGCATCTTTGGCCGTTGCTGGGTCTTTCTCGCGCATGAGAGCCAGATCGCCAAGCCGGGCGATTTCTATCGCACCCAGCTTGGCCGCGAGGAGGTCATCGTCACCCGCGATCAAGACGGCGCGATCCATGCCGTCATGAACCGCTGCGCGCATCGTGGCGCGGAAGTCTGCGCCACGCATACCGGCAACACGGCTAGCTTTGTGTGCCCCTATCATGCTTGGCAGTATCGACTGGACGGCACGCTGATCAATCTTCCGCATCGCGCGAGCCTACCCGCATCCTTCGATATCAAAGACCCGCGCTTCAGCTTAGCGCGCGTGCCGCGCATTGCCTCCTATCGAGGATTCGTGTTTGGTTGCATGGCGGCAGCGACACCATCGCTTGAGGCGTTCCTCGGCCCGATGACCGAAGCGCTCGACAACATCGTTGACCGCTCGCCCACCGGCGAAATCGAACAGGCAGGCGGCATCTTTCGCCAGGAGTATCGCGGCAACTGGAAGCTCCATCATGAAAACGCCAATGACATCATGCATGCCGGATTCGTGCATGAATCGTCAGTGGCGGCGGCGCGTGGCGATAAGCGCGACTACTCAACGCCAGCGTACGACCTGCATCAGACCCATACGCAACTGCTCTCCAACGGCTTTGCGCTGAAGGATTGGCTAGCCACCGGTCTCTGGGGCACCGAGGGCGGCCACACTTACATGGGCGGGTTCTACAAGAGCGGCGTGCTCTCACCGGAACGAAACGACCCCACCTGGCTGGCGTACCGGGCCAAACTCGTGGCAAAGCATGGCGAAGAGAAAACCAAGGCGATCATCGGCCTCGATCGTTTCAATAACTTGATTTACCCGAATATCAGCGTGAACGCGCAGTATCAGCAGGTGCGCATCGTGCAGCCGCTCGCACCCGATCGCACCCGCATCGTCGCGATGTGCTTTCGGCTGAAGGATGCGCCGGATGAAATGTACCAACGCGCGGTCCGCTTTCTCACCAATCTCAACTCGCCCGCTTCGATGATCTTCTGCGACGATATGGAAATTTTTGAACGCTGCCAACGTGGATTTGCAAGCGAACAGCGCGATTGGATCGATTTGTCGCGCGGCATGGGCAAGGAAAAGCAATTGACGGCCGGCACGCTCGAAGCGGATGGCACAAGTGAGCTCGCGATGCGTGCGCAGTACGCGGCATGGAAGCGCTATATGGTTGCCGCGTGAACACGAGCCTTCATTTCGAGGTCGAGCAGTTTCTCTTTCATGAAGCACGCCTGCTCGATCAGACAAAGCTGAGCGAATGGCTCGCCCTTTTCGCAGACGATGCGTTCTATTGGATCCCGGCGCGCATTGATCAAACCGATCCGTTCAACCACATCTCGATTCTTTATGAAGACCGCAGCGTGCTGGCGCTTCGCATCGAACGATTGAAGCATCCGCGCGCCTATTCAAGCACACCGTTTCCGCGCACCGCTCGCATGGTGGGCAATCTGATGGCGACCGATGAGGTGGCCGATAGCCACAGCATCATGGCCAAGTCCACGCTCTTTATCGCCGAATATCGGGCAGGCGAGCGATTGCTTCGCGCATGTCTTGCCACGCATCATCTCAGGCGATCGAGTGAAGGCCTGCGGATCGTGTTAAAGCGGGTTGACCTGATCGATGCGGAAAGCCCGCCAGGGTTGATCACCGTGCCGCTGTAATCGCGGACTGACCGATGGATAACGCGCGATCTAAAGCACGAACGGGATGAATCGTTTGCTGGTCTTCATGTAGTCGGTATACATCGATCCGAAGTGCTGGCGGCACTCCGCTTCATCGCGCAATGCAGCGACGAATAAAGCGATGCTCGCCCCACCCACCAGCACCATGCTCGGCACGGAAATGCCCTTTAGGAAAACCCCCCACGCGAACAAGAGCAGCGCCGCATACATCGGATGTCGGATGTAGCGATACACGCCCTTGGTGACGAGCATCGACGTTCTTTCAAACAAGAACAGCTCCGCGCCCGCTCGACTCTCGCTTGGTCGGCCAAATTTCTGCAGCAGATGGACCGCGTGCGCCACCAAGGCAAGCGAGAGCAGCTGCAGCGCCCATGAAGTCAGCTGAAGCGGCCCGTACGGATCGACCCCCCATGTCGGCAGATTGACCAGCACCAGCGCGAGCATGCATTCCCAGGCGACAAACCGGTAGAAGCCATGCGATTGAACATTCAGCAGCGAGCGCCGCGAGATCCAGACGAAAAACAAGGTCCCCACCAGAAAAGCAATCGATGCGTTCATATCAGCCATTGGTGCCACCCTGACGATTGCAACGCATCATGACCATTACTGCCCCGGCACGGCGCGCTCCTTCATCACCGCACGCATACGAGCATGAATCTCAGGCGACGGCGGATCGATGGCGAGAATCATCTGCGCGAAGTTGGAGGCAAGGATTTCTTCGGCGTGAACAATGTACTTGGTGTTGTGCCCGATGCGCTCCAACAGTCCCGTCAACACTTGGTCCGTCTCGTGCAAGATCGGGGGATCACTCAACGCAATCCGCTTTGGCAGCGCATCACCGCGCCCCACCTCAAGCCATTGCAAATCCATCACCGACAGAAAACTGAGCGGCGGCTCATTGCCGATATCACCGATTTTCGATTGCATCAATGGCACCACCCAGACGGGGCCGCGATTAGCCACGGTCAAACGAATTGCACTGTCCAATCGCGGGGCATCCGGATTGGTGATCTTGCGTGCCTGCAACGCGGCGGGAATCGCCACTTCCGGCACCGGCTGAAAGCCCACGATCGCATACATTGCCTCACGCCATGTACGGTCCTGGCGGCTCGCCACATGAAACAGCTCATGGGCGAGGAGACTCCGAAAGCCGTCGATGGGTCCGCTCCCATCCACCATGCCACCCGGAAAATAAATCTCATTGCCCCGGGTGTAAGCAACGCGGTTACCGTACACACGGCCGTCCATTTGCACCAGGGTTACTTGAATCGGCAAAGGCAGCGGCATACGGCCGAGCGGTTCGCGCAACGATTCCAAAGCGCGCGTGACAAACGCGCGCTCTTTGTCTGACCATTCGCGCACGTCCGCGGCAAGCTCTTCCAGGTATTGCGCTTCATTCAGTTCGCGCTTGGTGCGCACCTTCAGTTGTCGCTCAAGCGCACCGGTGCGTTGACTGTAGTCGTCCTTGATGCGGGCATAGCGCCGACCTTCCTCGATAGTGGCGAATACGACGCGCACGGTCGGCGTGATTCCGACGCTGCCCGGCTCATTGCGCGGGGGTGCGATTTCCGGTGTGAAAGTGCATGCTGCAAGCCACATCACGCCGGCGAGCATCATGGGCGCGACACGCCGAATGTTCAATCAGCGCACTCCCAATTCAACGAAAACAACGAAAACGGCCCGACCCAGTTTGGTAAGACACCTCAACATGATATGCGCCCTTCTATGGTTTGCTCGTCATTCGGCAAAGCTCAGCACGCAGAAAAATCGGCGCGCGGTTGTCGGCGTACTTGACCATCACCGCCTGTCCCGCCAAATCCTTCGGAAAGCCATCGGGAATGCCTACGGTGACAGCATGACCGCGCGCGCGCATCATCGCCGCGAACTCTTCGGGAGAACTTGGCGCTTTCTCCAAGCGTTCCATTTTCACGAGCAGGTCAAGACCAGTGCAACCTGATTCGCGCGACAGCAGCTGCCAGGCGCCCTGCGCGTGCGCGGCACCGCAGTTGAGTCCCAGGAATAGGAGTAGAAAATTGCGACGCACGCCCTTCACCTTTCACCCTTCACAGCCGCAGGCATCACCCTTCACTGGCCGCCGGCCACGAGCCGCCGGCCCTACCCCACCTTGCACAACGCCCCACCATCCACCGGCAGCGCGACGCCCGTGATGAATCCCGCTTCATCGGATGCCAGAAACAATGCGGCATTCGCGACATCCCAGCCGGTGCCCATCTTGCCGCGCAGTGGCACGCGCTTATCGCGTTCAGCGACGATTTCGGCGCGTGGGCGCTTCCAGGTTCGCGCGCGCGTATCAACCGCCATCGGCGTGTCCATCAGCCCCGGCATGATCACATTCGCCCGCACACCATACTGCGCATTCTGGATCGCGATCTGCTTGGTGAATTCGACCATCGCCACCTTGCTCGCCTTGTACGTGACCCACGGGTAGTTCTCGTATGCGGAAATCGAGGCGATATTGATGATCACGCCGGATTGCTGCTTTCGCATATGCGGCATCGCATGCTTGCAGGCCATCACGGTGCCACGCAGATTGACGGTCATGATGCGATCGAACGCGGCCTCGGTGATCTCGGTAAGCGCGGCATCCCCGCCTGACACGCTGATACCGACGTTGTTGTGCAGGATATCGATGCGTCCCCATCGATTGATCGTCTCATCGATCGCGGCCTTCAACATCACTTCTTTCGCAACATCGGCCTCGAACGGCACCGCTTCACCGCCTTCACCCAAAATGATGTCGGCCGTCTCGCGTGCTGCGGCAAGTGAAAAATCGACGCACAGGACCTTCGCACCTTCACGCGCAAAGACCATCGCGGTCGCCCGCCCGTTGCCAACCCCTTCGCCAGGGCTTTGGCCGGCGCCGACAATGACGGCGATTTTTCCATTTAGGCGTTTGCTCATTGATGGCGTCCTTGATGATTGATCATGCAATGCGGGCATCTTACCTTTGCCCAGAACCTCCGGCATCACTGCCTATTAACAAAACGGGCGCCCGAAGGCGCCCGCTGAGTACCTGATAGACGCACCTATGCGGCGCGCCGGATGCAAGAAAGAAGGCGGTCGGCGCCAAGCGCCGGACCTCAGGGTTTGGCGGCGATCACCGCGATTTCGATCAGCACGTCACGCGGCAGACGCGCAACCTCGACGGTGGCACGTGCCGGTGGCTGGGTCTTGAAGAACTCGGCGTAGATCTTGTTCATCGCCGCAAAGTCATTCAGGTTCTTCATGTAGACGGTCGACATCAGCACGTTTTCGTAACCGAGGCCCTGCGACTTCAGTTTGGCGCCGATGTATTCGAGGACGAGGCGCGTCTGATCGTCGATCGTCGTCCCCTGTACCGCATTGCCTGCCTTGTTCAGCGGGATCACGCCGGCCAGGAAGACGAGGTTGCCCGATTGCACCATCTGCGAGTACGGGCCGATGGCCGGGTAGACGTCGCCCGTGACATGAATCTGCTTGGCTGGCCCGCCTGGGGCCGCGCATCCGAAGAGCAGCATGGCAGACGATGAGACGGCGAGGAGGCTGGTGATTTTATTCATTCGATGCTCCGGGTCACATTGGAGGACGCGGCATGCGGATTCGCGATACCGCTGCAATGCCGCGGCGAAAATGCGCGGCCAATCGCCAAAGATTCCGCCCTTCGTGGGGGGCTTAGTCGGAATTCAATCGCACTGTTCGGATCAACGCCAATGTAACGCGACCCCATCAACCGGTCAACAAAACCGCGTTCGCAGGCACGCCCGATCGATGCTGCCAAGCGGGGCCTACACCGCAGCCGCCCGCGGGCGCGCGCCCGCCCGCAGCGCCTCCTCTTCGGCAATCATCCGATCGACCGTGCGGCGCAAGCGCACGCTGCCTGCATCGACCGCCAGTTTCACGCGTGAAGTAACAAGGGGTTCGGCCTCCGCATTCATGGAGTCGGCCTCGGCCGCCTCAATCGCTTCGAGGATCGCCTTGTCTTCCATGAAGGTCATTTTTACTTGCTCGATGAGATCGCTCGCCACCGCCCCATCACCGATCGCAAAGTTGCGCAACACCATCCAGAAATAGTGCGTCGTGGCGGCGGTTTCCGGCGTCATGAAATGGGCTGTAAACAAACGCATCGCCGCATCACGGCCGGCGTCGCTACGATCCATGCCGGGCAGTCCGGCGCCGAAATCGACCACCGCGATATGCGGCGGATACATCCAGTAGTACTGCCAGCGATCGACATTGCCTGCCCATTTGCCATAGCGCTGCAGAATCGGCGAAGCAGGCGCATTGGGGGTCCAGCGCGTGACGAGCAAGGTGTCGCCTTGCTGGCTGGTATCGATCGGAATATTGGCCATTGCCGGGCTCCCAAGCGAGCGCTTGTGCACATAGACCACATGCGCGGGATCGACCAGGTTCTCGCTTAGCAGCAGGTAGTTCGATTTGACGTAGGTGAGTGGCCCCTCCAGCAGGGCCCATCGCGGATTCGACCCACGTGCATTGGCCCATTGCGGCAATTGATCAAACAATTTTGAGCGGTCGGCCAGCGCCGGGTCGCCCGGCCAGATCCACACCATGCCCATATGCTCGGCCACCGGATAGGCGCGGACTGCGGCACCGGGCGGCACGCGATCCTGGCCGGGTGCGCGAATGCACTGGCCGGTGCTGTCAAAGGTGAGTCCGTGATAGCCGCATTCGATCGTGTCACCCTGTAGGGTGCCCAGCGAAAGCGGCAGCAGCCGATGCGGGCAGCGGTCGAGCAAGGCGACCGGCTTACCGGCCGCGGTGCGATAGAGCATGACCGGCTCACCGAGGATCTTGCGGGCCAGGCAGGTGCGGCCGACTTCGCCGCTCCAGGCCGCCACATACCAAGTGTTGCGAAGAAATGACATGGCTCGCTTCCGTGCTGTCGACAGGCAGGAGTGTACCGCTCGGACGGCTTGGAATTTGCCGCACCGATTGCCGATCTTGCGCTACGCTCCCATCCTTGCGCAACATGCGAGGATTGGACATGAGCGAACTCTTTGATGTGGTACTGAAAGGCGGCCGGGTGATCGATCCGGCATCGGGTATTGATGGCGTGCGCGATGTCGCGATCAAGGCTGGGCGAATCGCCAATGTGGCCGAGAACGTGCTCGGCGGCGCGGCCCGCGAGACGATCGATTGCCGCGGCAAGATCGTGCTGCCAGGCCTAATCGACACCCATGCGCATGTCTTCCAGTATGTGACCGGGCGCTTTGGCCTCAATGCCGATATGTGCGGCGTGCAATCGGGGGTCACCACGCTTATCGATCAGGGCGGCCCGAGCTGCATCACGATGCCGGCGTTTCGGCATCATGTGGTCGAACCGGCCAAATCGCGGGTCGTGGCGTTTCTCTCGGCCTATATCGTCGGTGGCCTCGAGGGCCATTACTACCCCGAGCTCTATCGACCGGAGTGTCTGGACGTCGATGCGACGGTGCGGTGCGCGAAGGAAAATGCCGATCTCGTACGCGGCATCAAGGCGCATGCGGAAATTGGTGGCTTCTCGCGCTGGGGCATGGAAGTCATGAAGCTCGCCGCCGAAATCGGTCGGCAGACCAACCTTCCCGTCTATATCCACTTCGGGCAACTATGGCCACCGATCGAGGGCAAGTCCTTCGATCCAAACCGGATCTTTACCGAGTGTCTCGAATTCCTGAAACCAGGCGACGTGCTCGCTCATCCGTTCAGCCGCCATCCGGGCGGGTTCGTCAACGTCGATGGCACCATGCATCCATTGATCAAGGAAGCGATTGCGCGTGGCGCGAAGATCGACGTCGGCTATGGTTCGCACTTCAGCTATCGCGTGGCGCGCGACGTGCTCGATGCAGGCGTCATGCCCGACACGCTGGGTGCCGACATGCATGGCTACAACACGCATGTGCCCAAACCGCGCGGCACCCCCGACTCCCATCCGGATGACGAGATGCACATGTTCGCCGGCAATGCGCAGTTCAGCCTCGTGCAGGCGATGACCGGGCTCATGGCGCTTGGCGTACCGCTTGAGAAAATCGTGCCGATGGTCACCACCAACGCCGCCAAAATGGTGCGCATGGAAGGCGAGATCGGCACCCTCAAGGCTGGCGTCGTCGCGGACGTTTCGGTGCTGTCTGATGAGCGCGGCCGCTGGACGCTCGAAGACAATGAAAAGAATCGCGTCACCACCGATCGCATGCTGCGGCCCGCATTTTGTCTGCGTGCAGGCGTTCGCTTCGATGCGAACGCGCCGATCTTGCCGCTTGCGCAAGCCGCCTGATCCGTGACTAGCGTGGTCGGTAAAGGCGTCGGCGCGCGCCTGCGTCGCAAGGAAGACGCGCGCTTTCTGCATGGTCGAGGTGAATACGTCCCTAACATCGAAATGGTGGAGATGCAGAATGTCGCATTCGTGCGTTCCTCGGTCGCGCATGGCCGCATCCGTTCGATCGTTAAACCAGCAGGCTTTGCGCAGGCTGTATTCACGATCGATGATCTTATCGGCGTAAAGCCGATCGTCGCCAATTCGGCCCTGCCCGGCTTCAAGGCCTCCAGCCAGCCGGTGCTCGCCCAAGGCAAGGTGCGGTTTGTGGGCGAAACGATCGCGATGTGTGTTGCGCCAACGCGCGCCGAAGCGGAAGACATCGCTGCGATGGTCGAAGTCAATATCGAGCCGCTGCCTGCCGTCACCGAAATGCTCATGGCACGCAATATCGAGGGCCCACGGGTGCATGAACACTGGTCGGACAACGTCTTCCTTGAAACGAAGACCGACGCCGACCTCACCGACATCAAAGCCAAGGCCGCGATCAAGGTGCGCCGACACATCCGCACCGCACGCCAAAGCATGGCGCCGATCGAAGGTCGCGGCGTGGTGGCATCGTTCGATCGCCGGCTCGATCAACTGCTGATGTATAGCTCGGCGCAGATGCCGCATATCAATCGCGCGGGACTCTCAGAGTGCCTGGGTATCGATCAAGGGCGGATTCGCGTTGTCTCGCCCGATGTCGGCGGTGGTTTCGGCTACAAGGCGCTCTTGCTTGCTGAAGAAGTATGTCTTGCATGGCTGGCGATGCGCTTGCAAAAGCCGGTGCGCTGGATTGAGGATCGCTACGAGCAACTCTCGGCCGGCGCGAATTGTCGTGAGCATGATTACGACATCACCGGCTATGCGGATGCAAATGGGCGGCTGCTCGCGGTGGATTGCGATGCCACCGTCGATTCGGGTGCGTATTCGCTCTATCCGTTTTCCGCCTGTCTTGAAGCGGCGCAGGTCGGCTCGATTCTGCCCGGTCCGTATGTGATGGAAAAGTTTCGCTGCCTCACCGCATCGGCCTGCACCAACAAGCCGCCGATCCTGCCGTATCGCGGCGTGGCGCGTACCGGTGTGTGTTTTGCGATCGAACTGCTCATCGATGCGATCGCACGAGAAGCCAAGCGCGAGCCGTATGAAGTGCGGCTCACCAATCTCGTGCCGCCCGAAAAAATGCCGTTCTGGAACATCACCAAGAAATATTTCGACAGCGGTGATTATCCGGAAGCGGTGCGACGCGCGGTCGCAGCGATCGACCTGCCAAAGTGGCGCTCACGTCAGAAACAAGGCGAAGCGGACGGCCGCCGTATCGGTGTCGGCTTTTCGGTGTACTGCGAGCAGGCCGCGCACGGCACCTCGGTCTACTACGGCTGGGGCATTCCGATGGTGCCCGGCCATGAACAATGCAATGCACGCCTTTCACCGGATGGCGTGCTGGAAGTGCGGATCGGCGCGCATTCGCATGGTCAGGGCTTGGAGACCACGCTTGCGCAAGTGGCCAATTCGATTCTTGGCATCGATCCTGACGATGTACGAGTCATCCATGGCGACACGGCGGTAACACCCTACTCGACCGGCACCTGGGGTTCGCGCTGCATGGTGATGTCGGGCGGGGCGGTCGGTGTCACCTGCAAGGAAATCGAAAAACGCGTGCGCAATATCGCCGCGAAATTGATGGAGGTGGCGGCCGTCGATCTCGTCCTAGCTGATGGCGAAGTGCGGGTGGCAGGCACCGATAAAAAGATGACCTTGAAGGAAGTCGCGCATGTCTGGTATCGGCAACCGCAATTGCTACCGCCCGATGTCGACACCGGCGGACTCGAAGCAACGCTTGGTTACAAGCCGCTGCAAGACACCGGAACGTTCAGCTATGCATGCCACGCCGTAGCCGTCGCGGTCGATACCGAACTCGGCGCGGTCGAGATCCTCGACTATGTGATCGTTGAAGACGGCGGCACGCTGATCAATCCGATGGTGGTCGATGGGCAGATTTTCGGTGGCACCGCGCAGGGCATCGGCACCGCACTCTATGAAGAGATGCCATTCGATTTGGACGGCCAGCCGCTTGCCTCCACGCTCGCCGACTACATGCTGCCCGGTGCGACCGAAGTGCCGCCGGTGCGCGTCTTCCATATGGAAACGCCATCGCCCCTTACCTTTTTCGGACAAAAAGGGATTGGCGAAGGCGGCGCCATCGCGCCGCCCGCCGCAATTGCCAATGCCGTGAATGATGCGCTCGCACCGCTTGGTGTCGAGATGCTGGAAAGTCCGATCACGCCGCGCCGATTATTGGCAGCCCTGGCGAAGGCCGGCAGCGAGACATCGCGAGCATGACCTCGCAGTCGAAACCGCGTCTGCTGATCACGCGTCGCCTGCCCGATGCGGTGCATGAGCATGCCGCGACGTTATTCAATGTGACGCTCTGGCCCGAGGATTGGCCGATCGGCGATGCCTTTGATCAGTTATCGATCGGCATGGATGCAATCCTATTGATGGCAACCGATCGGATGGATGCCGAACGCCTTGCCCGCTTGCGCACGCACGTGAAGGCGCTCGCCACCTATTCGGTTGGCAATGAACACATCGACTTGCAAGCGGCAACGCGCTTGCAGCTGCCGGTGTTCTTTACGCCGGATGTGCTCAGCGATGCGGTGGCCGATATCGCGATGCTGCTGATCATCGCCGCAGCGCGCGATACCACGCGCGCCGAAGCAATCCTGCGCAATGGCGAATGGGGGCCGTGGTCGCCAACCGCCTTTCTCGGTCGCCATCCCGGTGGCCGCCGGTTGGGGATCTACGGCATGGGCCGCATCGGTCAAGCGATTGCCAAGCGTGCGCGCGGCTTCGATCTTACGATTCATTATCACAATCGCACGCGGCTGCCGCCCGATCGCGAACAGGGCGCGCACTTTCATTCGACGCTGGACGATCTCATGCGCGTGAGCGACGTATTCTGTGTCGCCGCGCCTTCCACGCCAGCGACGCGCAAATCGGTGAACCGTGCACGCATCGCACTGCTGCCACGCGGTGCGATCTTCACGAACATCGCACGTGGCGATCTGGTCGATGAAGACGCGCTGATCGATGCGATCACGTCCGGCCAGATCGGCGCCGCCGGGCTGGATGTGTATGCACGCGAACCCAATCTCGATCCCCGCTTCAAGACGCTGCCCAACACGACGCTGCTACCGCATATCGGCAGCGCCGCCATCGAAACGCGAGTAGAAATGGGACTGCTCGTCGTGAACGCACTCGCCAACTTCATCCTGCGTGGTGAGAAGCCGCGCAACTGCCTCAATCCGGAAGTCTTGAACTGATTAGGGAGCATCCATGTCCTCACCCGCTCTGCAAGCCGCCATCCGCGATCTGGTCACCGCCAACCGCATTCTCGGTGAAGAAGGCGTCGTCGATGCGTTTGGGCATATCAGCGTGCGCCATCCGGATCGCGCGGATCGCTATCTGCTCGCCAGGTCGCGCAGCCCGTCGAATGTCGAGGAAGACGACATCATGGAATACGATCTCGACAGCAATCCGATCGATCAGCGTGGCCGCATTATTTACGCCGAACGCTTCATCCATGGCGCGCTGTTCAAGGAACGCGCGGATGTCATGTCGGTCTGCCATAGCCATGCGCACACGGTCATTCCGTTCACCGTGACCGGCACACCGATTCGCCCGCTTTGGGTGCTCGCAGGAAGCATCGGGACGGAGGTGCCGATCTGGGACATCCGCGATGATTTTCCGAACGATGATGAAATCATGGTGACCGATAACAAGTCGGGCATCTCGCTCGCCAAGGCGCTTGGCCGCGGTTCGGCCTGCATGATGCGCGGTCACGGTGCCGCCATCGCGACGAAGGATTTGAAGCTCACCGTCATCGCCTCAATCGCCTTGATGCTCAATGCGAAGATGCAACTGGAAGCAAGCATCCTCACCATGGCATCGGGTCGCCCGATCAAGTATCTGTCGGACGGCGAAGCGAACAAGCTGATTGATACGATGATGATGCCGCGCGGCCTGCACCGGGCATGGGAATACTGGGCGGCGCGCGCCGGTCGATCGACCGACGTCAATCTAGTGAAGTAAATCTGACCCTTCAATGAAGCCCGCCAAGTTTGAATATGAGAAACCGCGTCATCTCGACGATGCGGTGAAGCTCCTTGCCAGCTCGAACGGGGAAGGCAAGATCATCGCCGGCGGGCAATCGCTTGGGCCGATCCTGAATCTGCGGCTCGCACAACCTGCGCTCCTCATCGATGTGCGCGGAATCGCCGAATTGAGCGGTGTGCAAGACGAACGTGACGCAGTCGTATATGGAGCCACCACCACGCATGCGGCGATCGAGGATGGCCGCGTGCCCGATTGCGCAAACGGATTACTGCGCAAAGTCGCGCGGGGCATCGCCTATCGCGCGGTGCGTAATCGCGGCACGATGGGTGGCAGCCTTGCCCATGCCGATCCGGCTGCCGATTGGCTCAATGTGATGGTTCTGCTCGATGCCAAGATCGAGCTGTTCAGTCAGCGGGGGCGGCGCAGCGTACGCGCGACGGCCTTGGTCGACGGACCGCTCTCAACGGTGATCGCCGCAGACGAAATCCTTACCTCGATTCGCGTGACGAAGCTGTCATCCAAGGCGCGCTGGAGTTATTACAAGTTCAATCGTAAGCCGGGAGAATTTGCCGACGCCATCGCTGCCTTCGTGATCGATGAAACACGCGGTGTAGTACGCGGGATTGTCGGGGCCACTACGGCGGCGCCCTACCCGATTGCCGATGCGCGCCCCTTTATCGGTGGATTCGATGCAACCAAGGCAGCGCACGCCGTGACCAACGCGGGCTTCATCGCAGGCAGCTACGAATATCAAGTTCACCTGGTGGCGCTCAAGCGCGCCGCGATGCAGATATCCAAGGGGAACGCTGATTAAGCTATCTTGCGCGATCAGCGTGACCATACTTTTCGGGGAGTTACGAGGGGGCGAGCCCCCTTGTTCACTTTTATCCGCATGAAGACAATCTCGATCACGGTCAATGGCAAGCAAGCGTCGGCGAATGTCGAGCCACGTACCAACCTCGCCGATTTCGTTCGTGAGCATCTGCACCTTACCGGCACCAATATCGGCTGTGAGCATGGTGTGTGCGGCGCTTGCACAATTGAAGTCGATGGTGGCCCCGCGCGTTCATGTATCGCCTATGCGGTGGCTTGCGATGGCGCAACGGTCCGCACCATCGAAGGATTCGGCGCGGACGTCACGATGAACGCGCTGCGCGAGGCCTTTTCCGCCGAGCATGCATTGCAATGCGGCTACTGTACGCCGGGCATGCTCATCACCGCGCGGGATATCGTATTGCGATTGCCGGATGCCGATGACGCGCGCGTGCGCGAAGAGCTTGCGGGAAACCTGTGTCGTTGCACCGGCTATGTTGGTATCGTGCGGGCGATCCGGCGGGTGCTGGATCAAAACAAGCGCTAACCGATGCGCGAATCGATTTAAAAGTGATGACCGTAGGGTGGAATAGGGTAACGCATTCCACCGCTACCGATTGACGGGTGGAATGCGTTACCCTATTCCACCCTACAAGTACGAACCAATGGGGGACATCTATGCGGGGGACATCTATGCACAAAGTTCTGGCGGCTTTTCTCTGCGCGGTACTCCTGTCCACGGCATCGGCCTTTGCCGCCGAGGCAACCTTTCCCGACAAACCCATTCGTCTTGTCATTGGTAGCGCCGCGGGCTCCGGCCCGGATCTGATTTCGCGCGTGCTGGCCGAGCGGCTGTTTAAATCATGGGGCCAACGCGTGCTGGTTGATGCGCGCCCGGGAGCCGCTGGAATCATTAGCGCGGAGTTCGTATTACGCGCACCCGCCGACGGCTACACCTGGATGATGCTGACTTCGCAATTGCTGGTCGCGACCTCGGTCTTTCCAAATGTGAAGTTCAATCTTGAGAAAGACTTTGCCTCGGTCAGTCTGATCGGCACGGTGCCTTTCGTGCTGGTCGCCAATCCGCAGGTGCCGGCGCAGACGCTGCAAGAGCTGATCGCGCTCGCGAAAAAATCACCCGGTGCGCTTCGCTACGGATCGGCCGGCTCCGGGTCATCTGAACATCTCTGCGGGGTCATGCTCACCAGCCTGACCGGCACCGAGATGCTGCATGTCCCCTACAAAGGCGTGCCGCAAGCGATTACCGACACCATCGCCCGGGAAGTTGAATTGACCTATGCGGTGGTCACCGCGGTGCAACCGATGATTCAAGCCGGCCGCGTGCGAGCGCTCGGCGTCACCAGCCGCAATCGGGCGGGGCTGCTCCCCGGCGTACCGTCGATTTCGGAAGTGGTGCCGGGCTACGAAATGTTCGGCTGGTACAGCATCGTCGCCCCCACCGGTACGCCGCCTGCGATCCTCGTGAAAGTGAGCGCGGAGTTGATCAAGGCGGTGAAAGAGCCCGAGTTCGGTGACCAGTTGAAGAATCTTGGTATCGATATCGTGGGTGGCACGCGCGAGGAGTTGGATAGTTTTCGTCGTGCGCAGACCAGGCAAATTAGCGAACTGGCCAAGACTTCCGGCGTGGATGTGAAGCAATAGCGATTGCCAACCCCTGAATCAGCATAATCTTCGCACCTGAACGCTTCCAACAAAGATCATGCTGACTCCCGATCAAGACCAGATCCTCACTCGGACCGGCCCCGGCACGCCGATGGGCGAGTTGTTCCGCCGCTATTGGATTCCCGCATTCCTATCCGAAGAATTGCCGGAACCCGATGGCGCGCCGATTCGCATGCAATTGCTGTCGGAGCGATTGATCGCCTTTCGCGATACGCAAGGACGCGTTGGTTTGATCGACGAGTTTTGCCGCCATCGGCGTGCATCACTTTGGTTTGGTCGCAACGAATCGAGCGGCATTCGCTGCGCGTATCACGGTTGGAAGTACGACCTCACCGGCCAATGCATCGATATTCCCTCGGAACCGCCTGGCAGCACGTTCTGCAAGGACGTCAAAGTCAAGGCCTATCCATGTATTGAAAAGGGCGGCGCGGTCTGGACCTATATGGGCCCGCCTGCGCTACAGCCCGCGTTTCCGGAATTTGAATGGGCGCTGGTCCCCGCACCGCATCGCCATGTATCGAAGCGATTGCAGGAATGCAACTACATGCAGGCGATGGAAGGCGGCATCGATTCGAGCCATGTATCGGTGCTGCATTCAGGCGAGATGCATACCGATGTGCTGCACAAGGGTACCCGCGGCTCGACCTACCAACAGGACACGCGACCGCAATTCGAAGTCGTGGATTCCCCAGCCGGCCTGCTGATCGGCGCGCGCCGCAATGCCGAGGCGGGCGAGTACTACTGGCGCATGACGCAATGGATCATGCCCTGGTACACCTTGATTCCACCCTATGGCGATCACGCGCTGCATGGTCATGCGTGGGTGCCGATCGATGATGAAAATTGCTGGACCTGGAGCATGTCGCATCATCCGACCCGGCCGCTCTCGGCGGTTGAATGGGAAGCGATTCGGAGCGGCCAAAGCATTTACGCCGAGCTTATTCCAGGGACATACCGGCCGGTTGCCAACAAAGACAACGATTACCTGATCGATCGTGCCGGACAAAAAAGCGGGCGCTATTACAGCGGCGTGAAGGGCATCTCGATGCAGGACGCATCGATCCAGGAAAGCATGGGCCCGATTACCGATCGCTCGCTCGAATATCTCGCCTCGACCGATATCGCGATCGTCAAGGCACGGCGCCGTTTGCTGGAAGCCGCGCAGTCGCTTGCATCAAACAATGCGCCGCCCGGACTCGATCCGGCCACCCATCATGTTCGCTCGGCCTCCCTCCTTTCACGCCATGCGCATATCAACGAAGCGGCGGGCGATGCCGGTCTCACAGCGAAAGCGGGTACCGCACATGTCTCGATTTGATTTCAAGATGAATTTGCGCGCATCACTTCATATTGGCATTGCGGCGGCATTGTTAGCACCGTTACAAGCTTGGTCGCAGAGCTACCCGACGCAGGGGCGCCTGGTGACAATCGTCGTGCCATTCTCACTTGGGACGGGCCCGGACATTCTCGCGCGTTTGACCGCGCAGAAGTTGGGCGAGCGCTGGGGCTCGCCCTTCATCGTCGATAACAAGCCCGGTGCCAGCGGCAATATCGGCACCGATCTCGTGGCGAAAGCGCCAAGCGACGGCTATACCTTGATGATGCACGCCACGACGTACACGTTGAATGCGGCGTTGAGCAAACAAGCGAAATACGATCCGCTGAAGACCTTTGCGCCGATCGCGCTGGTTGCTACCGGCACGCTTGGTTTCGTCGTGAGCGCCAACACGCCGGTGCAGTCGTTGAAGGAACTGGTCGATCTGGCCAGAGCGAAGCCCGGCGAACTCAACTACGCCTCATCGGGCAATGGCACACCGCAACATCTCACGATGGAATTATTCAAGCTCGTCGCGCGCGTCAGCATCACGCATATTCCTTACAAGGACAGCGCCACCGCGACGCGTGATCTGGCGGGCGGCTATGTGAACACGATAATCTTCCCGGTCCACACGGCCCTACCCATCGTGAGCGGTGCAAAAGCGAAGGTCATCGCCGTGTTCGGCGACGAGCGTAATCCGGTGTTTCCCGATGCACCGACCATGAAGGAGGCGGGCTATCCGGATGTCCAATCGCATGTTTGGTTCGCGTTGTTTGCGCCCGGTGCAACCTCGCAGGACATCGTGCAAAAGATCAATGCCGACATCAATTCGATGCTCGATCAACCGGACATCAAAGAGATGTTCGCCAAGCAAGGGCTGGTGCCGGCAGGCGGCAAACCGGAACGCCTGACCGACATGGTGAGGACTGACTTCGAGCGCTGGAAGCGCGTAATTGTCGATGCGAAAATTCGGGCGGATTAGCGAAAGGAGACACTTATATGGATATCCAAGCGCTGCTTGAAGAACTTGGTCTGCCCGCCGCTGCCGTCACCAGCGGAACACGCGAAGTCCGCACACCGATCGACGGGTCAGTGCTCGCGCGCGTACATGACACGTCGCTCAACGATGCGCGCACAGCCATCGCCGCCGCACATGAAGCCTTTCTTGCCTGGCGCATGCTACCGGCGCCGAAACGCGGCGAGCTGGTGCGTTGCTTCGGTGAGGAGCTGCGAAATGCGAAGCCCGCGCTTGGCCGTCTCGTCACCATCGAGAACGGCAAGATCCTGCAAGAAGGATTGGGCGAAGTGCAGGAGATGATCGATATCTGCGACTTCGCGGTTGGTTTGTCGCGCCAACTCTACGGACTCACGATCGCATCGGAGCGCCCCGGCCATCGCATGATGGAGACGTGGCATCCGCTTGGCGTATGCGGAATCATTTCAGCGTTCAATTTTCCGGTGGCGGTGTGGGCATGGAATGCGGCGCTCACGCTGGTCTGCGGCAACGCGCTCGTTTGGAAGCCTTCGGAAAAAACCCCCTCACCGCGCTTGCGACCAATGCGCTGCTGGCGCGTGCCGCGGCGCGCGTCGGTGGCATTCCGCATGGTCTGTCGCAGCTTCTGATTGGCGGCGCTGAACTCGGCGAGCTGCTGGCGAGTGATCCGCGCGTTCCGCTGCTGTCGGCCACCGGCAGCACGCGCATGGGCCGGGCGGTCGCACCAGTCGTGGCAAATCGACTGGGTCGTTCCCTGCTGGAGCTGGGCGGCAACAACGCGGCGATTATCTGTCCGAGTGCGGATGCGGCGCTGGTGGAGCGTGGAGTGCTTTTCTCCGCAGTCGGCACCGCCGGACAACGCTGCACCACGCTCAGGCGCGCGTTTGTTCACGAATCCATCTACGACACCTTGGTGCCGCGCCTGGCAAAGAGCTTCGCGCGTGTACGCGTCGGCAATCCACTTGAGTCCACCACGCTGGTCGGTCCGCTCATCGACGCCGGCGCGATGAAGGCGATGGAGTCAGCCCTTGCATCAGCGCGCAGTGATGGTGGGCGTGTGCATGGTGGCGGTCGCGTGGCAGTGGCCGGTTGCGAAGGTGGCTGCTATGTTGCGCCGGCGCTGGTCGAAATGCCGGCGCAATCGTCCATCGTCTGCAAAGAAACGTTCGCGCCGATTCTCTATGTCATGCGCTACCGCGACCTGGGCGATGCGATTGCGCTTCACAATGCCGTCCCGCAAGGCTTGGCATCATCGATCTTCACCAATGATGTGCGTGAAGCCGAGACGTTTCTGTCGTCTGCCGGCAGCGATTGCGGCATCGCCAACGTCAACATCGGTCCAAGTGGCGCGGAGATCGGTGGCGCGTTCGGCGGCGAGAAAGACACCGGTGGCGGCAGAGAATCGGGCTCTGACGCATGGAAGGCCTATATGCGCCGAGCCACCAACACGATCAACTACTCGCGCGAGCTGCCGCTCGCGCAGGGGATCCGCTTCGAGTTGGATGAACTAGATAAATAGACGATCGCCTATTGCGTTCAGCGAATTACTGTGAAGCGCCCGCTACGGGCGCCGAGAATTGCAAAAGCTCGTTTGATAGCGGCCACTTACGTCCGGATTTCCGCTATCGTTACTCGCCTTGCACCCGCCTTATTATAATTCGCATTAGAAACAGCATTAATAATCCAATCCCAATTGCAGATTGACTTGACCAGTGCGGGATTGTTTTCGAGGCTG
>CAMDRJ010000051.1 GCA_945906755.1 Klebsiella pneumoniae
CGATTGTTGCCGCGGCCGACGTCATCCAGGTCGCGCACCATCAACGCGTAATGATGCAGTTGGTTGGCTTCCGAACGAGCGATACCAAGGCTATGGTGATACGGATTCGGATAGCAGCGCATGAACGCGATTTCGTTTTCACGCTTGTCGTCGCGAATATGGTCGGAGACGCGGAAACCGAATTTGTCGGTGAGCCAGGCAAACGTCGTATCGAACTCTTTTACCTTGATGACGATATGCCCAAGCCTGAGAAGATTGGCGCGCGTCGGCGCAAAAGGCTTCACCTGCCGCTCGGCGCCGCTGAACAGCTCCATCGGCATACCGCAGCCCGGAATGTTGAAACGAATGCTCTCGCGATGGCGAAGATCGCGCGCCTCGGCTGCCGGCACCGCGGTGTAGGGCACGCCAAGTGATTTCAGATGGCGGCGTGCCGCTTCGAGATCTTCATCGCTTTCCAATTCGAACGCCATGCGCTTCACGCCAGGTTGCGCGGCCGGAAAAAACGCCAGGCTGTGATGATCATCGCCACATCGCATATAGGCGACCTCGCCCTTGCGATATTCCGATACTTCCATGCCGACCACATCGCGATAGAACGTAACGGTCCGTTCGAGATCGGCAACATTGACGGCGACATAACCAAGCTTCTTGTAACGAAAAGGGGCGTCTGGCATGAGAGTCTCCTGGTCCTTAATCAGTGGGGCGAGATGCGTTATTTGGTGGTGCCGACCGGAATCGATTTGATGCCGGCGAACGTGTCGGTGATTTCGAGTTTCAATTTGCCATCGGCGCCTTTGATCGCGCGGCGCAGATAGACATTCATCGTGGCATTGCGCGTCTCAGGCTCGATGGCGATTGGTCCGCGTGCGCCCTCCCACTTGTGCGCGGTCGATGCCTGCACCGCGGCCGCGCCATCAAACGGCTTGCCCTGCTGCGACTGAATCATGTGATAAAGCAGCATCATGCCGTCATAGGCGCATGCGCCTTCGTAACTGGGCAGCTCGTTCGGATGCTTTGCCTTCATGGCGTCTTTGTACTTCTTGTTCTCGGCGCCGGGCTGATCCATCGAATAGGTGAGCGAATCGAACATGCCGACCACTGAATCATCATAGAGCGGCAGGAACGGATCATCGATAATTGCCTGACCGATCAGCGCAAGGTCTTTCCGCCCGGTGAGCCCCTGGGCGCGCAGGGCCTTCATGATGTTGACCGAAGGCGCACCCACCGGAATGAACATGTGATAGACCGGCGGCTTGCCCTTACCCAATCGCTCAATGAACGGCGCATAGTCCACCGTGTTGAGCGGGATCTTGTCTTCGCCGACGATCTCCCCGCCTAGCGAGGTGTACTTCATACGATACGCGGCAAGAAAATCATGGCCCGGCGAATAATCGGATGCGGCCAGATAGGCGCGCTTCCAGCCATTCTTGATCGCCCATTCGGCCTGCACGGACGCCATCATGTGCTGCGTCTGCGCCGGCCGGATGATCATCGGCGAGGACTGCGTGATCGCGAGCGCCGCGCCATTGAATACCACCGCCGGCGTCTTCGTTTCGGTCAACACGGGCGCAAGCGCGATCGGCTCGGGCGAGAGATAAAACCCACCCATCAATTTCACGTTATCGCGCACCACCAGCTCTTCGCCAAGGCGCCGCGCCACCGAGGGGTTCGAACCGCCCAGATCGCGATAAAGGATCTCCACTTCACGGCCGCCCACGCGCGTGCCATAGACGGCGGTGAAGGCTTCAATGCCTTCACGATATTTCTTGCCCACCACCGCAAACGGCCCGGAAAACTGGCCGAGTATGCCGATGCGAATCTTCTCTTGAGCAATTGCAGGCGTGGCGGTCGCGCCGAGGATCAGGGTGAAGCACGCGGCGACAACGCTTCCCATGACGAAGCGACTGGCGCGCGGATTTGGATGACGATGCTCGGGACGCTTTATGTCACGGTCGGCGTGCTCTATTCGCATGGTGGTCGGTCTCCCCCGGTAATGGGTTGTTCTGATCCACGGATCTTACGATTTTTCGGAAAAGTTGGTCACGCCGGACCGCCCTCTCACCGCTTCACCTTTCACTTTTCACAGTTCACCGGCACCCACACCCCTTCCCCTTCCCGCGCATCCCGCATACCATTCGCTGCAGACGGCCAACCAACAGCCCGTCATGGAGACCACCATGTTCCTGAAAAACTGCTGGTATGTCGGCGCCAATGCGGATGAACTCGGCCGCGGGCTCCTCGCGCGCACGCTCCTTGATGAGCGCGTGGTGTTCTATCGCAAGGCAGACGGCAGCACCGTCGCGCTCGAAGACCGTTGCGCGCATCGCTTCTATCCGCTTTCGAAGGGCGATCTCAAAGGCGATGTGATCGTGTGCGGCTATCACGGCCTCGAATTCGATTGCACCGGCAAATGCGTGCGCGTACCGGGACAGACTGATGTGCCGCAAGGCGCCGGCATTCGTGCCTACCCCACCGTTCAACGCTGGGGCCTGGTGTGGATCTGGATGGGTGAACCGGCCAAGGCCGATGCGTCCTTGATTCCAGACATCTGGCGCCAGGATCATTCGGAATGGAAGACCCTTTTCAATCCGCCGATCCCGGTGCAAGGCGACTATCGCCTCCTTGGCGACAACCTCCTCGACCCAAGCCATGTCGCGTTTCTGCACAAAACCACGCTGGGGTCGGATGTCGCCGAGATTCCGCATGAAATGGAAGCCTTCGACAATAGCGTGCGCGTGATCCGCTGGACCCTCGACAAACCAGCCGCCCCGATGTTCGCACGCTTGGGCGGCTTCACCAGCAACGTCGATCGCTGGCAGATCATCACCTGGACGGCGCCTTGCATGATCGAAGTCGATCTGGGAAGTTGTGTCGCGGGCTCGGGCGCCATCAACGGCGATCGCAGCCAGGGCGTTGAAATGCGCTCCTATAACTTCGCGACGCCTTGCACGGAAAAAACCTTCCACTATTTCTGGACGCACTGCCGCAACTACAAACACGACGACGACAACATCTCCAAGATTACGCGCGAGCAAGTGTTGATCGCGTTGTCGGAGGACATCATGGCGATCGAAGGCGTGCAGGCCGGCACCGACAAATACCCCGACAAGCGGACCATCAACACGCGCGCCGATGGCGCCGGGCTGCGGGCACGCCGGCACTTGAAAGGGTTGATCGATGCGGAGCAGACGGCCAGGGCACCGATGAACGAACCGGCGCGCGCCACGGCCACGAGCGGCGTTTAAACGCTGTGCATGTGTTTCGTCCAATATCCGTAACCAATTCGCCGGCTGTGCGATTGCGTGACGTTCGGCTTCCGAGACGGACCGTATCAGCTATCCTTTTGGCACGAGCCGGCTGACGAATGTTGCGGCTCCCTCATTCATCCAGCACGAGCAATCAACCATGGACCTCACCGCATTCAAAGCAGCACTGCAGCAGGACGGCTATACCGAAATCGATACGCGCAAGATGGAACCCAATCTCTACAATGCACCGCACTCCCATCCCTTTCATGTGCGCGCGCAAATGACATCCGGCGAATTGACGCTCAGTTGGGAAGGGCAGCAACGCACCTTCCGCGCGGGCGAAGTCTTCACGATGACGGCCGGTTGCGAACATACCGAATGGTTTGGCCCGGAAGGCGCCGAGTACGTCGTGGGCCGCAAGCCGGCGTAGCAAACCCATCGCTATCGCGCGGTCCGGCGCCGCCGCCGGCGCCAGCCCCTACGTCCTACGCCGCGTTCTCCCGCACATGCGCCCAGACATGCACATGCGGTGCGCCGTTGAAGAACCACACCATCGACGGCGCTTCTAACTGCCAGACATCCCACACGCCGTCCCCGCCGATATCGCGATTCTTGTAGAAGGCGAGATGCATTTGATCGAATTGCGAGCCTTCCATGAAGCGCATCGCGGTGGCCGCGTCTTCATTGCGGAATGGCCGCACCAGATCGGCGAGCACCTTGCGCATCTCGGCCTGCTGGTCGCGCGCGAGCTCGGTCATCGGGATGCCGGGTAGTCCCGCGGGTTTTCCCGAAAGACGCACGGTATCGGTTCCCTGATCACGACGATCGCCTGCAATCAACGCGACCGAGCGCTGGCAGCCATCCAGCATTTGAAAAACGCTGTTCGCGCGCTGTGCCTGATACCAATAGGCATTGCCGGGATGGTCGGCCTTCTCGAAAAAGCGTTCGCCCAAGTGACCGTAGAAAATCGGCCCGCCAAATGCGACGCCCGCATCACCACTCGTGCGCCGGGTGAAATGATGTGCCGTCATAACCATCTGGAAGCGGCCGCTTTCCGGAGTGCCGAAGAATGCGAGTGAGGTGCTGCCATCAAACGTGCCATTGCCATCGCGCAAGACCTGCTTAAGGACGGTTGGCCCATATTCCTCACTATGCAAGGCTGTGAAAATCTCCAGCGCGAGGCGTCGTTGATCGGGCGTGAGGAAGGTGGCGAGCGTATGCGGCACGATATGCCAGTTGTTATCCACCCGCGCGCGAAGCGGCGAGTCATAGGGAAAGCACAGCTCGCGCCGCTGCCAATCGGCAAGATACCAATAGAGCTCCTCTGCGAGCGCTTCGGCGCGTCCAGTGGGCCGAGCCGGCTGCGCGTAGACCGGCAGGCTTGGCGTCGCAGCAAGAACACCTGCAGCGAGCGATGCGCCAAGAAAGCGGCGGCGTGCGGATGCGTCGATGCGAGGGTATTTCGAGATTGAATTTAACGCTGAATTTTTCATAATTCTCTCGCTCAATTGAACACCGAATATCCCGCGAACCTCTGACGTCGGGCGCCTGGAGGATGGCACGACCAGCGAATATTATGCGCTCGGTTCATTGCTTGGATTGGAGCGTTTCAGTTGAGCAGTACGACTCGATCCCGGCAAACCAGCAAAGACCACGGTCAGGATGCATGAGCATCAGCGTGGGACCAGTGCCGGCCAGTGAATGGTTCAAGTACACAAGGGGCCCGTGCATGCGAATCCGGCCACGAAAGGTTTGTGGTTTGGCGGACCTTCCCTCGTGCGTTGTCGAGGCCACAAAGGCGTAGCGTCCGTTTGGAAAGAACGTATATTCTCCAGCGGAATCTCCGACGGCAGTCGTTAGTGTCCTGGGCCCTTGCCATTGCGTCACTTCCTTCACCGACGCGCCGGGCGCCGATCGGGCGGGGATGCGATGTACCGCCGTCAAAGGTATCCAGCCGGCGGCGGCAGCGTCGTGCATCAGGCTGCGAACAAATACGGCGTCACTGTCGATGAACCTGCCGGCTGCTGATGCGCCAAAGGCAGGCACGAAGACAGGTTGCGCCACGAAGAGCGTCTCCCGACATTGAAACGGCCGCTCGGTGCCGCGGCATTCCGGCACCACATCGAGAAGCATCATGCCGTTGGCGAGCGTCCCTTGTGGGGGATTATTCGGATTGTCCGCGCGATACTCCCCCGAACGGTCGGCCTTGCCGATTGCAACCACATTTCGATTGGCCCCTGAAGACTTCACCAGTCCAGCCTTTACGATGACCTCGTGTTTGATCTGCGCTGCAAATTCCTGCGGCGAGCTGCCGATGAATTCAAAACCCGCGTTTGCCAATCCAATGCGCACATCCGTCTGAGCGAGCGCATTGACGGTATGTTGGTGCACCGTTCGAATGATGGCGTCGGGCGTACCCGCTGGGGCCAACAGACCAAACCAGCCAAACGCTTCGAATCCGCGGAGTCCTGATTCGGCCAGCGTGGGAATATCCGGCAGAGCAGGCCACCGCTTGAGAGAATTGATCGCAAGTCCACGCAGCTTGCCATCACGGACGAGCGGCAGTGCGGTCCGAATATTGGCGAATATCATCGCTGCCCCATGACCGCCGACCACGATCTCGATCGCCGCGCGCTCGCGATCGAAGTCAAGGTGCGCAATTTCGATGCCGGCCATTTGCTTCAATAGCTCACCGGCAAGATGCGATGCGGTGCCGATACCCAGGGACGCATAGGTCACTGTCCTCGGCGCTGACCGTAACAGCGCGATGAGTTCCCGAACATCCTGCACCTGAATGGACGGATGCACCAGCAAGACCTTTGGAGACAGCACCGCGAGCGTGATCGGCGCGAAGTCCTTCAGCGGATCGTAAGGGAGGCGCCCGTGTAACCACACTTGAGTCGTGATTGCGTCGTCATCGCCAAACAACAAGGTGTAGCCATCGGGCGCGTCTTGCGCAACGCGGCTTGCACCTATGAACGTGCTAAAGCCCGTGCCGTTCTCTATTGTGACCGGCTTGCCCCAGGCCCTGCTGAGTTCGCGACCGACAAGGCGGGCCGCGACATCCGGCGCACTACCCTGTGGAAATGAAACGACAATCCGCACCGTCTTTTGCGGGTATCCGGATTGCGCTGCCGCCACGACCATGAATAGCATGGCCGCCAGGGCGATGACCAAACGCGTTACACGGCGCATTGATTCCTCCCAGCACAGACTTTGCCTCACGCAGCAAATCAGCGCGCCGGGCAAGCGCGCTCAGCGGCTGAACTGCACCGACACCATTCGCGGTTGGACAAAGCGCTCGCCGGTCGGCCCGCCAAGCGATAGGGGAATGCCCGTCGCGAGATAGAGTGATTGTCCGGCCAGACTCTGAATCGGCACGGATTTTGACTTGTTCTCGACAAAATCAACAACCTCGGACACCGCGCGAACATAGGCTTTGCCGCCCGCCGTTCTTCGCTCGTGAAAGTCGTTCCGATCGGCAACGTCGACAAACAACGACATGTGCGTGCCATCACAGCCTTTGTCCACCTTAGCGCCCGCTTGGCACGGCCTTGAGAGCAACAGGTACTGCGAGTCCGGTTGGCGCGCATCACGCAACGCGCCGCTCGCAAACGCGCGAAACATCGCATTGCGCAGATCGGTCGCGCGAAATTCCTCCAGCCACGCGCTATGTAGCGAAGCGCCCACCTGCACGCTGCGCGCGCCCTCGGGGAGCGTAAAGACCATCTTGAAGGCAGCGGGCTTGAGGCGGACGATCCCCTTGCCATCCGCGTCGATGCGTCGCCCGTCCTGCTCGAAGTGCACGCCTAACTTGTAGTCGGGCAGCGTGGCCGCCGCATTCAGCATCGTAGTTTCAGCCCAAGCGACGAACGCCGCGTTCTTGCTCTGGTGCGCGGCGCCGTACAAAGTGCTCACGCCAAACTGTACGGGATTGGGTCTGGGCATGACCGAGGCGCCACGCGCGATGAGCCATTCGACAAGGGGCCGGTTGGCGTTGCTGGCCGCGGCTTCCACCGGCGTCACGATGCTGTCTCGAACACCGTTGACCGAAGCGCCGGCGGCCACCAGACGCTCTACAACAGCAAAATGGCCCATCCAACAAGCGCCCGTCAGCGCGGAGGAAAGGCCGTCGAGCCCTCGTGCGTCGATGCCATCCGGCCGGGCGCCGTTCTGCAATAGCCATTCGACCCAGGCAAGACTTTCTGCCGCATCCTTCATCTCGGCGGCCTTGGCCAAAGGGCACCCCCATACGCCGCAGCGATTGGTGCTGGCGCCGCGGCGGACCAGTTCCCTCGCGACGGCCATGTCCTTGCGAATGACCGCATCAAGCAGCGGCGTTCCGAGGTCACCGTATTCGATGTCAGGTGACAATCCTGCATCGACACCGGCGAGCTGTTGCGCGGTCGTGGCCTGCCAGTAGGCGATGCGCGCCTTTGCCGCGGGCGATCGCAGAATGTGCTCGGGCGCCGGTAGCAGCCCTTTCGCCACCCAGGCCACTGCGTCGAGGCGAAACCGCGGGCCGTACTGCAAGCGCGGAGCATTGACTCGGCTCTCCAACTGCACAACAGACCAGACTTGACGGCCGTCGGAGCCAATACGCGGTACGGGCGGGCTCAGCGCGCCGGCTTGGTATAGACGGGCGACAGCGAATCGCAATTCCGGTTCGACGTCGATTAAGTTGCGCGCGCGATGCTCTTTCGCGCGGTCTTCCGCGGCCAATCCCAACTTGCTCGATTTACTCGCTGTCTCCAGATCGAAGTAAGTGGCCTCACGAAAGACGAATGCCGATACGCCCGCTGTGTGCAATGCGGTCGCGTATAGCGCATCCCATTCCGCCGATGTCCAGGTTGGCAGCGGCGCGGGAGCCCCGGAAGCGGGGGCAGCCCGCGCTTTCTTCGTCCTTGATTCGATGCTCGTGCGCACATCTTCAAATGGCAATACCTGCACCGCCCTGACCTCTTCGACCAGAACCACGTGCCAGCCAAAAGCAGTGCGCACCGGTTGCGGGTACAAGCCGGTCGGCGAATCCCGAAAGACGACCCTGAATTCGCTTACGAAATCAGTCGGCAACACCCAACCGAGGTAGCCACCCTTCCACTTTGTCCCGGCATCGCGCGACACGCGGGAGGCCACGGCGTCGAAGGTTGATCCGGACTTGATTTCCGCCAGTGCCGTCGCGGCCTCATCCTGGCTTGGCACGAGGATATGTCGCGTCCGGTACTCGTTACCGCGCCGACTTGCTGCCCAGCGTGCGTACTCTTCTCGCAGCTCCGCTTCAGTAGGTTCGTCAACAGTCCGTCGATCAGGCGGGGCCGCACACCCACCCAGCACCAACAAAGACAACAGGACAAGGAGCGAGCGCGCTATCTGGGGAACCGGGTGCAAATTCGCCAACGTAGATTGCCATGCTCTTGAGGCAACGCTTACTTCGACAGACATGCCATCAACTCTTGATCGGCAAGCAGCGCGTTGACGGCCGCCGACAGCGCGGTGTTGATGTACTGAGAATTCGCCTCCGGTCCTTGTACAACTTGCACACCAGAAGCGTATTCGCCGTGATGCAATTTCTCGTAGAGCCTTGCCATGTCGCGCACGCAGATGCCCTTCAATCCCGCATCGACCCGCAACGATCCAGACCAGAATCCGCGCGTAATCGCATAATCAAGATTCCGGACCTCGACGCGCAGCTCTGGCCTATTGGCGACGCGTTGATCCGTGGTCTTGAATTGCATTTTCGACAAACCATCGGCGATTGTTCTTTGTACCGTTCGAGCCAGATCCCCCTCGACGGAAATGTCCGCTCCCACGCCAGCTCCCACCGTGCCGAGCGTCTTCTTTGCACGCTCGTCGACAACATTCAAGTGAACACTGCGGCCAGCCCCAATTTGCGAAGGTTTGACATCGACCTTCGGTTCGATCTTTATGGTCTGCGGGGTAAATGCACATCCGGATGCGAACACAACGATTGCCACGAGCATTAGTTTGATATGCATTTTCCTCTCCAGATAGGGGGTCTGGCGTTGTTGAGGCGCGAAGGTCTTCGCGCGAACCACGTAAAAGTGGGCAGGCAAATTGGCGACTTCATATCGAACCGGTCACCGTAAGGCCACTGTATCCACCCAAGTGCGCCACGCATCCTATCGCGCGCGCCGGCGGGTTCCCTGTGAAATCGGTCGCATCTAAGCGCCAAACGATCGGCAATGCATCATCTGGCTGCTGCCGCGATGGTTCATCACATTGATGCCGCGACAGATGGCTTTGGCGCGAATGACGTGCGTCTTCACAAGCGCCATCAAACTCATGCCTGATTGAACGCCCCCGCCAGCCGCGCACCCGCAAATTTCTTGACCACTCCCTCGACCGCGCCGCGTGTGCCCTGCCCTACGAACGACATCACATAGTCGTAATTGCCGCAGCCCTCATTCACCGCGAAGGAGCCCATTGCGCGCAGCCGAAAGCCAGCGCTGTGAACACCCGCGATCAGATCACCCAACGCTCCATCGGAGGCAAAGCGTCCGGTAATGACGAGCCGGTTCGGCGTGTCCGAAAAAATCGGCTTCTTGGTATAGGCCCACCAGCTTGCGGCCGCGCCGCTATCGATGCCACTCGCAATGGTATGCAGCCCAGGGACCAGCTTGACGAGCGAACGCGAACCCACCACCGCCATCGTGCCATCACCGGTCATCACTTCTTTCGCCGCTTCGACCGAATTCAAATGATGCTGTTCGCGTGGAATGCCAGGGAAATTCTTATCGAGATAGGCCGTGCATTGATGAATCGAGCCGTGCCCGACGATCTTCCGAATGCGATCTTTGCTGACACCGGGCTTCACATAGAGATTGCAGGCCAGCGGCACCACCTCCTGCTTCATCACCGAGTAACCCTTGTCGATCAATTCACGACCGGGATGCGGTTGGCCGGTGCGCTCTTGACCGAGGATCACGACCTCGACTTCACCGCGATCGAGCGCCTCATAGCAGGCCTCCATCGAGGAGCGATAGACCACCTCGCCGAATTCAGGATACTTCTCGCACATCAGGGTGGTTGCCTCGCCGGCGAAGGTGCCTGCGCTGCCAAGCGTTGCGGTCTTCAGTTTTGCTGCCATGTGATCAGATCCTTGGTGGGTTCGCAATTACAAAGAGAATGAAACTCGCGCGCCTTAAAGCGCCGCGGCATCCTTGTTCGGGCGGTCTTCATTATTGGTCCGGTGATCGCCTTGCAGCCAGCGCTTGAGCTCGGCATGCGCATCGGCACGGCGCATCGCATTGATCCGATCCACGTCATCGGGGTCGACAGTGAACTCCACGCGCAAACCATCCGGACTCATCATGTAGGTTGACAGGCAATAGCCATGATCGAGTTCACGATGCTCGATGCCTGCGGCGTTGGCCCGTTTGAGAATTTCATCAAAGGTCGAACGCATTACTTTCAGCGCGATATGGTGATAACGCCCGACCGCGGGCTCGATCGCCTTGCACTGCTGGTACATCGCATCGTCATCGAATTGAAAGAAGGCCAGCGCGCCGCCATCGGCCATGCCGTAAAAGGTATGGCAATACGCCATTTCACGCTGCAGCTCCGGCCGATAGCCGCTCTCACACCAAGTAGCGATCAGCGGTAGGCCGATGATGTCTTCGAAGAACTGACGGTTGACCTCCTGGTCGCGCACGACGAACGCATAGTGGTGAAGGCGCACGGGCAGCTGAGTGAGTAGGCACGCTACTCGCGGCGTCTGGGCACGGTCCGTTACGGTTGTTTGCATGGGAATCTCCTGCATGGTTCTACTTCGATGAATCGTACCGCCAATTGAACCAACCGTATATCGTGGCCGGCAAAGATCGCCATCGTAGGGTGGAATAGCGAAGCGCATTCCACCGGAGATGCAACGTTCGATGGCGAATGGCAACGCACCGCAACGCGGCGGAAGGCGCACCGCTTTTCCGCCCTACGCGCGAGCGCGATCTGCGCGACAATGAGTGCAGATTCCACGGAGACAGATACTGTGAAACGCATTACCCTCATTGCCACGCTTGCCGCCCTATCCACGCTGCTTGCCACTGTTACCGGCCAAGCCCTCGCCGCCGACAAACTGAAGTTCGGCATGTTGCGCGTGCCGAACGCCACCTATATCGGCATCGAGCGCGGCTTCTTCGCCGAGCAGAATCTCGATATCGAAGTCATTTACTTTCGATCGGGCGCGGAACTCGTGCCGTCGCTTTCAACCGGACAGATCGACATCGCCGCCACCACCGCCGGTGCCGCGATCTACAACAGCATTGCGCAAGGCGTGAAGGTGAAGATCGTCGCCGACTATCAAAGCCTGCGGCCGGATGAACCCTCGGGCAGTACCAATTGGATCGTGGTGCGCAAAGCCCTCATCGACTCGGGTGCGTTCAAGACGCCGGCCGACGCAAAGGGCAAGGCGATTGCGATTACCGCGCGCGGGCAGATCACCCATTTCTTTGCCGGGCGTTTCCTCGAAAGCGCCGGCCTGACCGAAAAAGATGCGCGGCTGGTAACGATGTCTTATCCGGACATGCTCGCTGCCTTCAAAGGCGGCTCGATCGATGTAGCGATGTGGATCGACCCATTCATGACGATCGGCGAGCAGAATGGCTTTTCCAAGCGGTTCATGAGCGTCGCGGAAATCATGCCTGATCTCACCGTCGGCGTGGTCATGTATGGAGAACGACTCGCCGAGAAGGATCGCAAGATGGGCGAGCGGTTTATGGCGGGTTTTCACAAAGCCAATCGGTGGCTGCGCGCCAACATCAACGATCCGGCCGGTCGCAAAGAGATTGCGAAGATCTATCAGAAGTACATCCCGGTCGAAGACGCGACCGCCTATGAACGCGTCGCGATCGGGGTTGGACGCGATTCCCTTACGCCAAACGTCGATGGTCCGAACGGACTACGCGTGCAACGCGACTGGTATGCCAAGCAGGGTTTGATTCCGAAGCTCCCGGATCTGAAAGACGCGGTCGATCCGTCTTTTGCGCAAGCGCTAAAGTAGCGCGTGTCAGACAAAATCGTCATCCGCGACGTCGGACGCACCTTTGACGTCAAGGGCGGTTCGTTTGCGGCACTCGATAGCGTGTCGCTTGACGTCCAGGACAAAGAGTTTCTATGCATCGTCGGTCCGAGCGGTTGCGGCAAATCCACGCTGCTTCGCATGCTGGGCGGGCTCGAACATCCCACCAGCGGCTCGCTCACGATTCACCATGCAAAAGCCGATCGTCCGTTGACGGCGATGATCTTCCAGGAAGAGTCAGTCTTTCCGTGGCTCACAGTCGAGAAGAACGCCGCGTATGGACTCAAAGTCACCGGCACCTGGCGTGGCAAGGAAAGTGCGGAGCGGGTTGACTACTTTCTGGAGAAGACCGGTCTCGCGCGTTTTCGTACGTTCTATCCCTATCAGCTTTCCGGTGGCATGAAGCAACGCTTGTCGGTGGCGCGTGCGTTCGTGACCAATCCGGAAATTCTGCTGATGGACGAGCCATTCGCCGCGCTCGACGAACAGAACAAACTTCTCCTTCAACAAGAACTCGGCAAGCTATGGGAAGAGAATCGCGGCACGGTCGTGTTCATCACGCATAGCCTCGATGAAGCTGTGCTGTTGGGCGATCGCGTGCTCGTGATGAGTTCGGCGCCCGGGCGCATCAAGCAATCGATTGCGATTCCGTTTGAGCGGCCCCGCACCTTGATGTCACTGCGCCGCACGCCGGAGTTCAATCGCATCACGCAGGAACTCTGGGACCTGTTGCGCGATGAAGTCGAGCGCGCGCGCGCCCAGGAGTCGGGTCGCGTGACGGCCACCGCAAAAGTAGCGATCAACGCTGAGTCGGCGGGATAGCCTTTCAAGGTCAGTAAGATGCCCAACAGCCCCTTGTCCTCGCCTTCGTCACACCGAACGATTGGCAAATCGTTCGGTCGCTGGATACCGATGTGGATCGTCTCGCCGCTTACCTTGCTATTGCTCTGGGAAGCGAGTGCGCGGCTTGGCTTCATCGAAGTGCGGTTCTTTCCCGCGCCATCGACCATCCTCGCCAAATTATGGGAATTGATCGGCACGGCCGGATTTTGGATTGATGTCGGCACCAGCCTGCGCCGCATGTTCATCGGTTTTTTCATGGGCGCGATTCCTGGGCTCATCGTCGGGCTAGCGATGGGATTGTTCCGCCCGGTGCGCGAAATTTGCCAGCCGCTAGTCGCGGCGCTCTATCCGCTGCCAAAGATCGCGATCCTGCCGTTGATTCTGTTGATCTTCGGCATCGGTGAGCTTTCGAAATACGTGATCGTCGCGATCGGCGTGTTCTTCCTCATGACGATCAATACCTTCGCGGGTGTCGCGAATATTCCCGCCATCTATTTCGATGTCGCGCGTAACTTGCGCGCATCACGCTGGCAGGTCTACCTCACCGTAGCGCTGCCCGGCGCGTTACCCGGCATCTTCACCGGCCTTCGAGTCTGCATGGGCGTTGCGCTGCTGTTGCTGGTCGCGGCGGAATTCGTCGGCGCCGAAGAAGGCATCGGCTATCGCATCTGGTGGGCGTGGTCGGTGTTCTGGGTCACCAACATGTATGTGGGCTTTGCGGTGATCGCATTGCTGGGTTTTCTATCGGCGTACTTTGTCGATTGGTTGGAGCGGCGGTTTCTGCCGTGGCAGAGACGGCAGACGTAGGGACCGGCCCAATTTTCCCGGATTCAGGCGCGCTCCGCAGGCGGCAACCCGGTGTTTGATGATAATCTCGGCAGCTCAGTTCAAAGCCAAGTGCCTCAGATTGATGGACGAGATCGCTCGAACGCGTGAACCCATCGTTATAACGAAGCGTGGCAGGGCGGTCGCCAAGCTCGTGCCCGTTGAACCGGATCGGCAGAAACGGCTGTTCGGTTGCATGGCGGGAACCGTGGTATCGGAAGGCGATATCATGGCCCCGCTCGATGTGGAATGGGAAGCCACCGCGGAGCCGACCTCCCCGGCGCCTGCACCGAGAAAGTCCAAGGTGCGTCGTGGCTGAAGCGACCTTCTACCTGCTCGATACGCATATCTGGTTCTGGCTGGTTCGCGGCGGTGAAGGAAGGCTCGCAAGCAAGGTCGCCATGAAACTGGAGCGCGCGTCTCGTTCGAGACCACTTGGTGTGTCGGTCATCTCGGTCTGGGAAATCGCGATGTTGGTCAAGAAGGGCCGCGTCGATTTGGGGCTACCCGTTCGTGACTGGATTCAGTCGGCGCTTGATCATCGGGGATTTGAACTCATCGCCCTGAACGAGAAAATTGCAATCGAAAGTTGCGAGCTGCCGGGAGACTTTCACGCAGACCCCGTAGATCGGTTTCTGGTGGCGACGGCGCGACTGACTAACGCGGTCCTGGTGACACGTGACGAGCGGGTTCTGCGATATGCGAATTCTGGTCACGTCAGGGCAATGACAGGATAGGATTCTTGGCGCCTGGGTGGGTCATTGTTCTTGCGGCAGATAGTGACCTATCGTACGCCCGCCATCGCCACCTCGACCCTTCGCGCGATGGCTGCCGACACGACGATCGGACGATCGGCCTGCTCAGGCAGCGTCACTTCGGCCCTCGCATCCGATGAGGCAATCATCGCCAGGCACACCTCAAGATTGGCTACGCCCCATCGTGCGTCGTGCGTAACGGGCTGCCCGGCGATCGCATCGGCGAGCTCATCTAATACGGGTGATCGCCCTTGCGGCAGGCCATCGATACTGATCGTGCATTGGACCCAATCGGCATTGACTTGCACGCCTTCGGGTGTGAGCCGCACGTCGCCGCGCTCGCAACTTGCGATCATTAAGCCAAAGAACGCCGGGAAGTCGCCCGTCTTGATCAGCTCCGCTTGCCGCGAGGTCGGCGCATATTTGGCCGCACCCGCGACTTCGCTTTGCCCGGCACGTAATTGTTTGCGCGCGGTGGCGTACTCGTAACTTGCGCGGCGCCCGGTCTCACTGATGCCGAATGTGAGATCGGTGCCTTGCAGATGGTCGTAGCCGGAATAGAACAATGACGCGGTAGTGCCCTCCGCAAACTGCATGAATGTACTGAATGCGCCATCGCCTGGACGCTCAGGGTCCCAATCGCCGATCGTTGCGCGCACGGTGCGGGGCACGGCGCCACCTGCCAGATAACGGACCATATCGATCTGATGCGCGGCTTGCCGATAGACCGTGCCACCGCCCTGCGCGCGATCGAATTCCGCCGCCAGACGCGGCCGAAACATCCAGTCGGTGTAGTTAAGTCCGTTGATCGCCCGCAGCCGCCCGAGTTTTCCGGAAGCAATCACTGCCCGCATGATTTGAATGCCTGGCTCGAAACTCTGTGAGTGCCCCACTACCAATGTGCGCTTGGCACGATCACTCGCTGCCAGCATCGCCTGCGATTGCGTCTTACTCACCGCCATCGGCTTTTCGACGACGACATGCTTGCCCGCATCGAGAGCGGCCGTGACATGCTCGGCATGCAACCAGGTGGGCGTGGCGACAAAGATCGCATCGATATCGCGGGCCGCGCAGAGCGCATCGAGACTTGCATAGCGCGCAATGTCCGATCGGGATTCGTAAGCGGCCAACGCTTCCGGTCGCACATCGCACACCGCCGCCAAACGAAAACGCGGATGCGCTTCGACATACGGCGCTATAGCACGGCCGGCGGGGCCCAGGCCCAGAATGCCGAGGGTTGATTTCATGGTTCGACCTTTTAGGATTCGTCATTCCCGCGCACGCGGGAATCCAGACCGTACTCAATTTCCCTGGATACCTGCCTACGCAGGTATGACGGAATCTACTTCGCAGTCACCAGATCGTCCCGCTCCGCCGCATCGAACATCGCGTTGATTTCCGCCACGATCGGCGAATGGCGAATGGCTTGATGTTTGAAGAGTTCGCTGCGGAACATCGCCGTCTCGCCGAGTTTGTTGTGTTCGATCGGCAATTCGATACAACGATTGATCGCAGGATCGCGCACCGTGCCGATCGGGTCCAGGCCGGCGGCGATGCGTTCGAGTTGTTCCTTGTGCATGCGCCGCAGCATCACGATCCCTACATCCGACGACGCAAGCATTTCCTTGCTGCGATCGGCGATCGGCCCTTGCCCCGCCCACACCGCGACATCCTGCCCGTCGATGAAATCGACGATGCGCTCGCCCTTCGCATCGAAGAGCGGCACTTCGTAACTGGGAATGATCGTTTGCTTGGCGGGCTTGGCGCCCTCGGCACGATAGACGTTGTACCAAATATGCCAGGTGTTGGTGTCATCGATCGGCACGCGAATCTGCAATTGATGAATGCCCGCACCGCCCACGAGCAAGGTGATCGGGAATACCACCGGATGACCAATCTTCCAGTCATCGTCTTCTTCGGTACGCCCTTCGAGGACGCGCCGCTTGATGATGCCGTATTCGAACGGATCGAAACCGATCTTCACGTTTTTCCGCGTGAAGAGGCCGGTCTGTTCAGTGCTGCCACCGGTACTTAGCCAGTAATTGAGCAGATGTCCATGCAGCCATTGCACATGATGCGGATCGACGGAATTTTCCATCGCCTGCAGCCAGTTGCAATCGACCATCGCATGACCGATGTCGCGCAGCACGTTGTCCCACACATAGAGATCAAAGCGCGGCAGCAGCGGCGCGGGCTTTGGGCCCATATAAGTAAATACCAGACCACCCAACTCTTCAGCCGGATAGGCCTTGATGCGCGCCTGCGGATTCAGCCGTGATTCGGCCGGCTGCTCGATGCATTGACCATCGTGCGAATAGAGCCAGCCGTGATAGCCGCAGCGAATACCGTTCTTCTCGCAGATCGCCACCGACAGATCGGCACGACGATGCGCACACTGCCGATCGACCACACCCACTTTGCCGCTGCCGTCGCGAAAGACGATCAAGTCTTCACACATGAGGCGTTTTTTCACCGGGCGCGGACCGATTTCAGCGGAGGTTGCGATCGGCATCCAGTAGCGGCGCAAAAGTTCGCCGGTTGGTGTACCCGGCCCGACACGGGTCAGGCGTTCATTTTCTTCCGTAGATAGCATGATCAGATCTCCACATATCGCCACCGTGGCCGCACGATAGCACTCGCATCGCCGGGAACCAATACCGGGCGGCCGATATTACAATGGCCGCAACAACCGCTCAGCGGCCATGCCCACCACCCGCGGGAGGAGACCCCTCGATGAAGGCCATTGTATCGATCGTTGTAAGCGCCATCAGCCTAATGGCATCGCTGCCGGGCGTTGCACAGGAATATCCCAATCGCCCGATCAAGCTCGTGGCGCCCTATCCACCCGGCGGACAGGCCGACGTCATCGGCCGACTGGTGTGCCTGCACATGGGCCCGCTGCTCAATCAGCAATGCGTGGTCGAGAATCGACCCGGTGCGGGCGGTGTTCCCGGCACAGAATTCGTCGTGAAATCGCAGCCGGATGGTTACGTCCTGCTCCTCGCTGATTCGGGCCAGTGGGCCGTCGCACCGGCGATGATGGCAAAGCCGTCCTATGACCCCGTCAAGGATCTCGCGCCCGTGGGTCTCATCACCACCTCATCGATGTTTATCGCGGTGCACTCATCGATACCGGCGAACAACTTGCAGGAATTCATCGCACTGGTTCGTTCGAAACCTGGCGTGCTGCAATACGGCTCTTCAGGCAATGCAACCGTGCACCATCTCGCCATGGAAACGTTCAAGGCGGCGATGGGTCTCGATATGCAACACATCCCCTACAAAGGCGCAGGCCAGTCCGTACCGGCGTTGGCGAGTGGGCAAATTCCGGTCGTGCTCGCCGGACTCACCAATCTCGCACCGTTTGCCAAGACCGGGCAGGTAAAAGTGCTTGGTGCGACCACCCAGAAGCGATCGCCGCTCGCACCGAACGTCGCAGGCATGGCGGAAGTCGGTGCGACCGGCGTCGATTTCCCGGGCGAACTCGCACTCTTCGCACCAAGCGGCACGCCGCGTCCGATCATCGATAAACTTTCCACGGCACTGCAAGCCGCCGGACGAACGCCCGAGTTTGCGACGCGCCTGCATGCAGTCGGCATTGAACCGGCGACGACGACCCCGGAGCAACTCGCGGAAATCATCCGTGTGGATCAAGAGAAATACCGCCGCGCCATCAAGCTCACTGGTGCGAAGGTCGAATGAGCGCATTAGCGACCGGCATCGGCGCATCCGTTCTTCGTCGTGAAGACAAGCGGCTCCTAACAGGTGCGGGCCAATACACCGACGACATCGCGGTCGCGGGGCAAACGTACGCGGTGTTCGTGCGTTCGACCCATGCGCATGCCGATATCACCGCACTCGATATCCAATCCGCGCTTGCGATACCTGGCGTACTTGGCGTCTTCACGGGCCACGATCTGCAGCAAAGTGGCGTAACACCGATCCCAACCATGCTCGCCGAACGCGGCGCCGGCATGAAGTCGATCGACGGCACGCCTCTCCCGGAACCCGCGTGGCATGCGCTCGCGATCGATCGGGTGAGGCATGTCGGTGAGGCGATCGCGGTGGTTGTCGCACAGTCTGCAGCGATTGCACAAGATGCCGCCGAGGCGGTGATCGTTCGCTACGCCGAGCGCCCCGTCGTCGTCAACGCGAAGGCTGCTCTCTTACCGGGCGCCGCATCCGTTCACGCGGATCTTCCGGTCAACAATCGCGTCTATGACTGGCAATGCGGCGATGTAGCCGCAACCGACCGTGCGCTCAAGCAAGCGGCCCATGTCACGCGCGCCTCACTCATCGACAATCGGCTCGTCACATGTTTCATGGAACCGCGTGCCGCGATCGCCGAATGGGACGCGAAGACCGAACGATTGACTTTTCACGCCGGGCTGCAAAGCGTGCATGCGCTCGCTGAAATTCTCGCGCGGATTCTTGGCCTTCGCACCGATCATGTTCGCGCGATATCGGGCGATGTCGGCGGTGGCTTCGGTTCGAAAATTCAGGCGTATCCAGAGTACGTGGTGATCGCCTGGCTGGCACGCAAGCTGGGCCGACCGGTGCGCTGGACCAGTACGCGTTCCGAAGGCTTTGTGAGCGATGCGCAGTCACGCGATCATCAGATCGACTGTGAACTGGCCCTCGATGCAAGCGGTCGCATCCTGGCGCTTCGCGCGCATTCGATCACCGATCTGGGCGCCTATTTCGCGCCCTGCATTCCGGTATCGACGGTTTCCAACATGCAACGCATTATTTCGAGTGTGTACGCGATTCCGGCGATTCACTTGCGCGTGACCGGCGCGTTCACCAACACCATACCCATCAATGTGTATCGCGGCGTGGGTCGCTTCGAGGGGGTCTACACCGCCGAGCGCCTGATCGATCAGGCGGCGCGCGAGACCGGGCGCGACAGCAATGCGCTACGTCGCATGAATATGGTGCCCGCCAATGCGTTTCCGTATCGCAGCGCCACCGGTGCGCTGTATGACTCGGGCGATTATGTCGCTCGCATGGATGAAGCGATCATGCTCGGCGATCTGGCAGGATTTGCGGCCCGACGCGAAGAATCGAAGCACCGTGGACGTCTACGCGGCATGGCGATGGGCCCTTATCTTGAGGGCACCGGTGGCGCACCGCAAGAATTCGCCGAAGTGCGCGTTCTACCGAACGGCATAGTGGAAGTACCGGTCGGCAGCCATTCGCAAGGACAAAGCCATGAGACCGTGTTCGCGCAGGTGGTGGCAGAGCGACTGGGCGTGCCCTACGATGCGGTGCGCATGATCATGGGCGATACTGACAAGGTCGCACAGGGAATCGGTACGTTCGCTTCTCGCTCAATGGTGCGCGCAGGCAATGCCACCGCAGAAGTGGTTGACCTCGTAATCGCGCAGGGCAAACAAATGGCCGCGCATATTCTGGAGGCCTCGGCCGCCGATATCGACTATGCAGACGGCGCGTTTCGCGTAACAGGCACCGATCGTCGCATCGGCCTCTTCGAGGTGGCGCGCGCCGCGGCGACAGGCGAATTGCCACCCTCGTTCGGCAAAGCCCTTGCCGCCAGCAAGATGCATGAGAACCCGGCCTTCGCTTTCGCCAACGGCTGCGAGGCCTGCGAAGTGGAAGTCGATCCGGAAACCGGCATGGTGGAAATCATCGCGCTATCGGTGGTCGATGATTCAGGGCGTGCTGTGAATCCAGCGGTGGTGCATGGACAAATGCATGGCGCGGTGGTGCAAGGCCTTGGTCAGGCGATGTTCGAGCGCACGGTGT
>CAMDRJ010000052.1 GCA_945906755.1 Klebsiella pneumoniae
TCCACCTCATTGATCGCGTCCAGCGTGCTTGGCTACCTCGCGACCCTGCTGCCCGAACGGTTGACGAGTAAAATCCCGCTATCGCTGACCTGGATCGTGCCGGTGTTGTTGACACCTGTCCTCATTTATTCGCTCTCCTTTTTCTGGCGGTGGTAGCCATGACCCACTTCTTTCGAGTTCTTGCGATTGCCTGTGTGCTGCCTGCAACAGCGCTGGCCGGTGGCGATGATTACGACGCCGCCAACGATAAAGAAAACGCCGGTCCAGCCTACTTTGGCTTTGTGCGCGACCACCGCGGCTCGCCGGTGCCAAGTGCAATCGTCGTGCTGCGCCCGAAGACGGGCAAGGCCGTCGAAGTGAAGACCAATGCAGTGGGGCTTTACCGCAGCCATGTTTCCAAAGAAGCACGCCCGGACGATGTAACCATGTCGTGCGTAAAAACGGGCTTCAAACAAACGCGCGTATTCCGGCGCACGCCTCCTGGCAGCACCGCGATGTTCATCGAGACCGATTGCACGCTGCAACGCTCGTAGCCGGTGTCATTGCGGGTGCTGACCCGACTCGTCTTCGCCTTCGTCCTATCGCTCGCGCACACTGCGCTGGCCGCGCCTGACACGGTCTTCATTCGCGGCAAGATCACTCAATATGATTCACCGCGCGACGCACCGTTCGCCGAAGCCCTTGCCATCGAAGGTGAGCGGATCAGCGCGGTCGGCACCACAGCCGAGATCCGCAAATTGGCCGGTCCGCGTACCCGCATCATCGATCTGGCCGGCCGCACCGTCATTCCCGGACTGATCGATTCGCATATTCACGCGATTCGTGCCGGCCTCACATGGCAAACCGAAGTGCATTGGATCGGCGCGCGTTCACTTGCCGAAGCGCTCGAACGACTGCGTGCCGCCGCAAAGGTCGCGCCGAAAGGCACCTGGTTGATCGTTGCCGGTGGTTGGGTCGAACGCCAGTTTTTGGAAGGCCGCCGCCCGACGCAAGGGGAGATCATGGCAGCCGCCCCCGATCACCGCGTGTATGTGCAGTTGCTGTATTCCGCCGCATTGCTGTCACGTGATGCCTTCACCGCGCTCGATGTTCCCGCTGACCTCGCCTCACGACTCAAAGTCGAGACCGAAGGCCAGTCCACCGGCTGGTTGACCGGTGACAACCGCACCATCAGCGATCTCTTCGATCGCTTGCCGCGCCCGACTCTCGCGCAGCAAGTCGCAGGAACGCGCGCATTCTTTCGCACGCTCAATTCGCTCGGCGTTACCGGGGTCATCGATCCGGGCGGTTACAACATGCCGCTCGATGCCTATCGCGCGCTGTTTCAGGTGTGGCGTGATCGTGCGCTGACGATACGGGTGGCATACAGCCTTTGCGCACCGCGACGCGGCCATGAGCTGGACGATTTCAAATCACTCACCGCAATGCTGCCGATGGGCTTTGGCGATGCGTGGCTGCGCTTCAACGGCATCGGTGAGAACGTCACCTGGGACATGTACAACAACGATAACCCCACCGACGAACAGAAAGCGCATTTGCAACGCGTATTGCAATGGGCGGCATCCCAAGGCCTTGGTGCAACGTTTCATTGGCACAACGATCGCTCGGTCCATCACCTCATCGACGTGCTGGAACGCGTCAATCGAGAAACGCCGATTGCACCGCTTCGTTGGTCGATCGCGCATCTGAACGATGCATCGCCTGCAACTCTTCACCGCATGCAGGCCTTGGGCCTTGGTTGGCTCCTGCAGAACGCGTTCTACTTTCGGGGCGAGGCCTTTATCGGTCAACGTGGTTTCGACGTTGCACGGTTCGCGCCACCGATCGTAAGCGCGCTTCGCATGCAATTGCCAATCGGTGGTGGCACCGACGCGCATCGCGTCATGTCGCACAATCCGTTCGTCTCATTGCAATGGATGCAAGATGGCAAGACGATCGGCGGCGTGCCGATGCGCGCGCCGGAGGAACTACCGACCCGCCAGGCGGCGCTGCGCATCTTCACCGCCGGCAGTGCATGGATCACGCATGACGACCGACAGCGCGGTTCGCTGAAACCCGGCTTTCTTGCGGATCTGGCGGTGCTCAGTAAAGACTACTTCACTATGCCCATTGATGAGATCGGTTCGCTGCGCTCGGTGCTCACGATGGTCGGCGGACGCATGGTGTACGCGGAGGGTCCATACGCCGCGTTGGAAGAAACAGCGCCGACTGCGCGCTTCAAGTAGGGTGGAAAAGCGGAGCGCATTCCACCGCTAGTCTCATATTGCACAAGATCTCGTGCCGGCAACCCAGTGGTAGAATGCGCTGCACTATTCCACCCTACCTTTCTTGCTAACGACTGGCGTGCACCAATATCTCGATCCTCTGCGTGAATTGGAAAAAGGATCAATCGATCACCACCTTCATCGCATCATACGAAAACAGCCAGTCATAGCGCTCGATGAGCGGGGCCGGTGCGAACTCGCGTTCGATATACGCCTCGGCGGTGGCGAGGTTGCCAAGGTCCGGATGATGAAAGCGCTTGGCATTTGCAGCGGAACCGAGTACGGCCCGCGCGGTGCGATCGCGCCTAAGATCCTCATAGCGCACCAGCGCTTGTTCCAGTTCGGTGTGCTTGGCGCCGACGGCATACCGGTCAAGAACGCGCGCCAGCACGAGCGCATCTTCCATCGATTGCGCGGCGCCCTGCGCAAGAAATGGCAGCATCGGATGACAGGCATCGCCTAGCAAGGTCACCCGCCCGATTGACCAACGCGACATCGGCGTGCGGCTCATGAGCGCCCATTTGAACGGCACATCCACGGCACGGATAAACGTATGGATGTCTTCATGCCAACCCGCGAAGTCGCGTGCCCATTCCTCATGGGTGCCGCGCTCGGTCCAGGATTCCACGAGCCAGTCGTCGCGTTCGACCAGTCCAACGAAATTCATCACGTTGCCGGCGCGAAGGGGGTATTGCACCGAGTGACGACCCGGCCCCACCCAGACATTGCTAATGACCTCTGCAAGATGCGGCGGCAAGCGCTTCATTGGAATCACGCCACGCCAGGCCACCACTCCAGTAAATTCCGGACGATCTGCTCCGAATAAGCCCTGACGAATCGGCGAGTGCACGCCATCCGCGCCGACGAGCAAATCGCCCTTGAAGGTGCGCCCATCGGCAAGGTTCACGCGAACGCCCTCTTCATCCTGATCGAATCCGGCGACACGATGTTGAAGGTGAATCGTACCCGGACGTGCGCGTTCAACCGCGTCGATCAACGGTTGATGCAAATCCGGACGGTAAACCGTCATGCTGGTATAGCCCCAGCGTTGAATCGCTTCCGGTCCAACATCGATGAACGGCCAGATCTTGCCACTTTGCCAATGACGAATCTGGCGCGCAGTCGGAATACAACCCTGTTCGCGTACCGCGTCGGCAATCCCTAATTGATCGATGACACGATAACCATTCGGCGTGAGATTGATGCCCGCGCCGAATTCGCGCAGTTCGCTGGCCTGTTCGAACACCGTGACGGGAAAACCGCGCTGGATGAGCGCAAGGGCCAGCGCGAGGCCGCCGATGCCGGCGCCGGCAATCAAGACATGGGGTTTTTGATTCATTCGAATGGCTGGCCTGTCGTGGTGGTCACGTGCAGAATTCGCAGATCGGAAATGCGCTATCTTTTCAATCATAGCGGAGTCTTTCTCATTAGCAACTCCACTCACCCTCTCCCTCTCCCGTCGAGGGAGAGGGTGACTTCGCGCATGGGCGCACTTGTTGCCCTATGCCGTCGTGGCGTATGCTCCAGGCGGAACGAAATTTGAAGGATGAAGATGAACGCGCCACAGCGGGTCAGCCGCAGTTTTACCGATATCACGTTTGAGGAGGCATTGCGCCGCTGCCGCGAGCTGGTGCCGATTCTGCGCACCCGCGCCGCGGAAGCGGAAGTCGGTCGCCAGCTCATGAAGAACACCGAAGACGATCTGCATCGTTCGGGATTACTTCGCTTTGGCCAACCGAAACGATTCGGTGGCATGGAACTCGATTTCGTTGCGTGCTTTGAGTTGCCCGCCGAACTCGCGCGAGGCGATGCCTCATCGGGCTGGAATCTTGCCAATCTAGGTGTGCATCATTGGATGCTCGCGCTCTACGACGAACAAGCGCAAGAAGAAGTGTGGGGGCCGAATCCGGATGCCCTTATCGCCTCAGGCATCGCCTTTCCACAAGGTTCGGGGCGCAAAGTCGATGGCGGTTACCTCATCAACGGTTACTGGAATTTTTCAAGCGGCGTCGACGCCTCGACTTGGAACATGCTGGCGGTCACGGTACGCGACGGCGAACGGGTCATCGATCACCGCATGTGCCTGGTGCCCGCCGGCGAATACGAGATCGTCGATGACTGGCATGTGCTTGGCATGAAAGCCACCGGTTCCAAATCGGTGCGCGTGAAAGATCTGTTCGTGCCCGATTACCGCGCGCTATGCATGTACGACATTCGTGGCGGCGCGAATTTCCCCGGCGCGAAGATTCACGCCAACCCGACCTATCGCATTCCACTGGTGGCGCTCGGTTCGCACGGTATCGCGGGTTCCGCGGTGGGCAATGCGCAAGCCGCGGTGGATCTCACGATCGAAATCGTCAAAGAGCGCAGCACCAGTTACACCGCGATGCGGATGCGCGATTTTCAGGCCGTGCAATTGCGTGTTGCCAATGCGTCGACCAAGGTGCATGCCGCGCGCTTGATCTGCCGCAACGATTGCCTCGAAGCACAGAAGGATGCCGCCGCTGGGCGCATTCCGTCGATCGAAGAAAAGCTGCGGGCGCGGCGCAATGTGGCATGGGCGATCAATCAATGCACCGAAGCGGTTGATCTACTGCACGCCATGGCAGGCGCCAACGGCATCTACGATCGTTACCCGATCCAGCGCATCTTTCGCGACGCGCATGCGCTGGGCGGCCACATCGGTTTCAGTTGGGATGCACAGGGCTCGCCATGGGGCATGGTTGCCATGGGCGGCGAATTTACGAGCCCGACGCTTTAGCGTGCAGAAGGCCTCCTCGGTATTGACCGCGGCCGAAGCGCTGCACGCAGTCGCCCTGCTCGTCCCACGCCTGAAAGCGCGCGCAGCAGCGTGCGAGGCGTTGCGACGCGTCCCTGACGAGACGATCACCGAGTTACATGCCGCGCATCTGATGCGGCTGATGCAGCCGGTTTCATTTGGCGGCTCCGGGCTTGGCATCGATGCGATCTTCGATCTTTCGATCGAGATGTGTCGCGGCTGTCCATCGACGACCTGGGTGTGGATGAATCTCGTCACCCACTCCTGGAACATCGGGCAGTTCCCTATCGAAGCGCAGCATGATGTGTGGGATACCGATCCCAGCGCATTGGCCACCACCGGACTTGCGCTGCCGGCGGGGCGCGCCGGAAAAGTAGCAGGCGGCTATCGCGTCACCGGCAAATGGCCGTTTGGCAGTGGCGTCGATGCGGCAACCTGGATGCTGGTGGGCGCGATGCTGGAGCAAGACAACGCAGCGCCGGGTCGACGATTTTTTCTCGTGCCAAAAGCCGACTTCAAGAGCCTCGACAATTGGCGCGCCTACGGCCTCACCGGCTCAGGCAGCCATGATGTGGAAGTGATCGACGCGTTCGTCTCGGAACATCGCAGCATCGACGCCGAATTGTTCGCCACCGGGCTCAATACGCCGGGTGGCATGACACATCGATGCCTGCCCTATTTGATGCCGCCTTTTCCGACGTTTGGTTTCGCGTTGGGGGTGGTGCCGCTGGGTGCGGCGAAAGCAGCCATCGAGGAATACGTCTCGATTACACGCAAGCGCGCCGGTACTTACACCGGCGCACGCCTTGCGGAACTCACGCCGCTGCAGATTCGTATTGCAGAAGCGTACGCATGCGTCGATCTGTTTGAGAAGACGATGCGTGCCGACATGGCCGAACTCATTGGTGGGGTTGCGCGTGGGGAATCCCCGTCGGTGGAGGCGCGCTTGCGCTGGAAACGCAATATCGCGTTTGGCGTGGGTCTGGCGACGCGCGCAGTCGATACGTTGATGACGGCCAGTGGCGCGGGCGGACTCGCAAGCGATTCCCCCTTGGCCCGCCACTTTCGGGACGTGCATGCGGCGGCCTCGCATATCGCGCTGACTTGGGATGTCCAAGCTGCTGCATACGGACAGCACGCACTAGGATTGCCGCTGGCAGCCGGCCTGCTGCTTTAAGGAATAACTGAACAAGGGGGCCGGGCGGGGACGAAGGGGCCCCAACCCCTCCGTTGCCCCTCGTAACTCCCTGAATATATGGGCACGCTGATTGCGCGAGATAGCTTAATCAGCGTTTCGCTAACTCTTTAGGATGTTGGGAATATGAATCACTTTTTAACTGGCCGTCCCGCCACCATGGGCCCGCGCGGCATGGTCGTATCGCCGCATTCACTCGCCTCACAAGCCGGGCTTGAGATGCTGAAAGCCGGTGGCAGCGCGGTCGATGCCGCGATCGCCACCAGCGCGGTGCTCTCGGTGGTGTATCCGCATATGACCGGCGTCGGCGGCGATGCGTTCTGGTTGATCTATGACGCGAAATCAAAGCGCGTGCGCTATCTCGATGCGGCGGGCCAAGCCGCCAGCAGCGCAGCGATTGGCTGGTTCGAGCAACGCGGCCTGAAAGAGATTCCGTTTCGTGGCGTGCTGCCTGCGACGCTCACTGTGCCAGGCGCGGTCGATGGCTGGTGTACCGCGCATGGCGAATTTGGACGCCTGCCGCTCGCACGAGCACTCGCGCCTGCGATCGGCTATGCGCAGGACGGCTTTCCGATCAGCGCACGCGTATCACGTTGGATCGGCCTGACGGACGCAGAGAAAACATTCAATGATGATGCGCGCCGAATATTCGTTCCAGGTGGCGAAGTTCCCCGCGCGGGTGCAAAGCTCGTCAATCCCAATCTAGCGCGGACCATGGCCGCGATTGCGGCCGACGGGCGCGATGGCTTTTATCGTGGTGACACCGCACGAGCGATGGCCGCATTCGCCAAGGCCAATGATGGTTTTTTCACCTCTGATGATTTTGCCCAGCAACGATCCCGATGGGGCGAGCCGATTGCCACGACCTATCGTGGCATGACGATCTTCGAAACCCCCGCGCCGACGCAAGGCTTCACGGTGCTTGAAATGCTGAATCTGATCGAGCCGTTCGATGTGGGTCGATGGCCCTTTCTCGGTGCCGATCACGTGCATCATCTGGTCCAGGCCAAACAGATCGCCTATCACGATCGCGACACGCAGCTCGGCGACCCATCCTTTTCGGATGTGCCGATCGCGCGGCTCATTTCGCGCCCGTATGCCGATATGCGAAGGAAACTCATCAACAGCTCGCGCGCTCTGGCTTGGGATGAGGTCCCTTCGTATGGAACGCTCAAGGGCGACACGGTGTATGTCGGGGTGGTCGATGCTGAGGGCAACGCGGCGTCGTTGATCCATAGCGTGTATGGAATATTCGGATCGGGCGTCGTCGCGGGTGAAACCGGTGTGGTCCTGCAAAATCGCAGTTCGTATTTTCTGCTCGATCCCGATCATCCTAATCGCCTCGAGGCGGGTAAACGCCCATTGCATACATTGATCGCATCGCTTGCCTTCGATGGCGACGAGCTGCGACACATCGTGGGCTGCATGGGTGCGGACGGCCAACCGCAGATTCATTTGCAGACCTACACCGGCCTCATCGATTTCGGCCTGGATATCCAACAGGCGGTCGAAGCGCCGCGCTGGTTATCCGGTCGCTTTGCGCTTGGCGAGGCGCGCGATACGCTCAACATCGAGGGGCGCTTTGCCGGCGAGACGATCGAGGAACTCGCGCGGCGTGGCCATGCGGTGAACCGATGGGCGGACTGGAATGAACTCGCCGGGCATTGTCATGGCATCACGATCGATCCGCTATCAGGCATGCGGATCGGCGGCGCTGACCCACGCAGCGATGGTGCGGCGATCGGGTACTAACGATGCAAGCGTTGTCGATGCCGCTCAACCCATCGCGACATCGCCTCGACCGCGATAAATGAGGCGAGCGCGCTCACCAATAACACCACCTCGCCGTTGTACCAACCCCAACGCTCCACCATCCACGCAAATGCGGTCGGCGCGACAGCATTGACGACCAGAATCGGTGTTGCAATCAATCCGAGCACAGTGCCGTAGCCGGTAGCACCGAACAAGGCGAGCGGCACCGCGCCGCGCACGATGGTGACCACGCCTTGCGATACGCCAAGCAGCAAGGTGAACGCAACGATGGCATGGAAGCCTCCGCCCGAGAGCAACAACAACAAAGCAAGCGGCAGGATGCCAATCGCGATTCTTGCCACGGTGATCGCCCGTAAATTCGCGCCGAACGTGATTTCGATGAGCCGACCGACAAACTGCGCGACGCCTTTCATCGACGCCACCCACACTGCGGCACCGGCTGCGAGACCGGCGGCTTCGAGCATCGGCACTAGTTGTACCGTCACAACGCCAAAGACAAATGCATTGAGCGACATGATGAGCATGAAAAGCCCGATCGCGATCGAACGCATCCGGCCTTGGAGCGGCTGTCCTTCGAGCGACACCTGTGCCGACGCACCGGGTTGCGATGCTGAGCTCTCTTCACGCCGCGCCAGGCCAAACCAATGAAGCGGCAGACATACGACGAGATTGATCAAGGCGAACATCGCGATGGTGTCGCGCCATCCGAGCGCCTCGTTAAGGAAATGGCCAATGACCCAGAAAATAGACGATGCGAACGCGCCAAACAAAGTGAGATAGGAAATCGCGCGGCGCCCCCGCGATGGCGTCACCTGCACCAGCGCGGCAAACGCGGCATCGTAAAGCGACAATCGCATGCCAAGCCCGATCAGCACCCAGACCACGAGGTAGCTCGCCTCCGATTCAACGAGCGAGAGAGAATAAAGGCCGATTGAGGATACGAGGGTCCCCAAGCTCATCACATGCCGAGCGCCGTAGCGATCGATGGCGCGCCCGGCCCGGGTAGAGACGAGGCCCATGACCAGCAAGCCCACCGTGAATCCGGAAAAAACAAGGCTGCGGCTCCATCCGGTATCGGCGGCGATTGGGCCGGCCAGGATGCCAAGACAGTAGTAACTCGTGCCCCATGCCGTGATCTGGGAAATGCCAAGCGCGACGACAGCGATCCACATCGGATCGGTGTGTGGCGATCGCCGCTGCGTGGCGCCGGCGTCAGCCATTACTGCGTCGAGGGCAGCGAGGTTGAGGCGCGCATTCCCGTCAACACGTCACCGCAGCAAGCATTGCGCGCGGACCAACGCGCCGAACCAGCGCCCGTTCGGCATCGTTACTCACAAACAGCGACCCCGCAAATCCGAGGGCGTTGATCGAGATCGATTCAAAATGTTCGCGGGTGCGCGGCACGATCACCATCCATGAACGCGTGGCGATCAGATTGTAGGCGCTTGATTGCCGGTCCCCTTCTGCGGTCGCCACACTCGTGATGTCAAGCAAGCCGATCAACTGGCGATAAAGCGCATGCATTTCCAGGCCACGCGTATCCGGGCTTGCGTTCGGATCGTTCCGCAGCCAACCCAGCGCATGGCGAAAGCCGAGATCCGCGATGTCAGCACCCACTCTCCCGTTTTGTATTGCTAGTACCGGATCAATTGGGGTTCCATGCGGCGCCCCCTCGAATGGCAGCGGGACCACCTGGAGATGCCGATGTGGCTGGCTGGCCCCGGCTACTCGCCCGGCGTTGTAGAACGCGAGCGCATCGGATTCCCCGATCGCCCGCGCCAGCGCGATGAAATCCTCCGGCAAAAGCAGCGTCTCTTGATGCACAAACGCCTGCGGAATCACCAGGAAATGCCGGTTCATGACCGGGAACTTATTAAGCAGCGCGAGGTGCGTTGGTGAGAGGTGCCCGAGGTAAAGCGCCTCTTCATACGGCAGGAATGGATTACGCCGCGGCGCTGCCTTGGCCTGCGCGTCGAATTTCTCCAGCAATGACGAGACCTCGCGGACGACGAAATCAACCCCGCCGTCCGTCACCGCGGAACCGGTTGTCCGGATCGCAACCAGATCGCCTGACGCCAAGGCTGTCGCGGTGACGACTTCGACCTGATTCCAAGTGGATGCCATCGCTCCATTACAGGTTTGATTCACCTGAGAGTGATTTCCATAGGATCGATGCCGGCGCCGGATACAAAAAGCGCATCGCCATGTGGCTTGGCCTTACCCGTTCGCACTGCCAAGCCGATAGGAAGGCGGTGATTTTCAGGTTTCTGACAGTTCTTCACGAAGTATTGCCGCATAAGGCTTGTTCGTTAGATAGAACGATCGTATTATTGGCGCGTCGCAGCAGAACGATTGTACTTTTAAAGGAAGCAACATGGACTTTAATCCGAATGACTTTGAACAAGAAGCCCGTCGTATGCGCTCCGAAGCCGTAGCGAACTGGCTTGGAACGCTCCCGCAGCGTTTCCTGAACAAAACTCGCGCCCTCGTCGCATTCATCCAAGAATTCCGCTCATTCCGCGGCCTAAGAGCGTAGTTAGTTCTAACTTGCAATGACTGCCGCCAGATTTCTCTGGTGGCCGGCGATAAGGCCGAGACTGGTGCAATACGCCAGTACGGCCAACGAATCGAACGACCGTGCGCCCGGTCCGTTTGCGCCCGCCAGGTCCGGCTCCCCTGCATCCATCTACAGCCAGTACCGCTGGAGCCATGCAAGCCAGATTGACAAGGGTGCAATCCTCTTCATCCTAAAGATGATGATGTCTAGCCCGCCGTCTCAGCTACTCCTCTAGGAACTGCTGGACCGCATTGAACAAGTCAACGCGATTCTTCTCCATCATGATGGTGTGCGTCCCTTCGCTCAAGATGACGAGACGCTTCCAAGGCGCATTGACCAACCTGGGCAGCAGGTTTTGCGCCATATAGGGCGGTGTGTCCCGATCCCATTCGGCCACCACTAGAAGTGTCGGTACGACCATCTTTTCGGGGTCCCAGTACGGGCGTGGCGGGCGGGTCGTAGCGCCCCAAAATTCTGACGAGTCCTGCAAGATGCCATTCGGTGCGCGCAGCAACGAAGGCGTCAGCTTGGAGAACTCGGGATCGGTTGCCCAGGTCGCTTCGGCCCATGCATCGAACCATCCTTGCGGGATCAACGATGCCTTCTTGTGCTCGGGAACCCCGGTGAGCCAACGCCCCAACGCCTGATCACGACGGACCCAGCGATAGGCACCAAGTTTCCCCGACACCTGAACAAGTGACGCGGTCTCACGGAGATACGAAGGCGCATAGAGCGCCACCCGGTGCACCTTCGACGGATTCTGCGTCGCATACGCACCCATCAGGGTCGTACCCCAGGACCAGCCGATCAGATTGAGTTTGGCGATGCCGCGCTTGGCCAGAATATGGTCCACCACGGCGGCAATATCGCTCACCGCCACATTGCCGCGCACGATCGGCTCATTCGCATCGGGCGGCTCTGCCATTTGCACCGGGCGGGTCGACGATCCATAGCCGCGCACATTGACCAGCCACACATCAAAGCCACGGCTGGCGATGAAGTCCATCCAGGACAAGCCGCCCAGCTGCAGATCAAAGGAGGTATGCGCCGGATAGGTTGCCCCATGCACGAACAGAACGGTTCGCTCGGCGGAGAACTTCGTCATCGCGCTGGGACGTTTATTGCGGACCTGCAAGGTGACGCCCGCATCCGCGGCCGGCACGAACAGATCGTCGCGGGCAAGCGCGACGCGCTCTGCAACCCGCTCGATCGGGACTGCACGAGTGAGCGTCGATGGTGGGCTACTGCATGCGGCAAGCCCGACCAGAACGAGTGCGATGACCGATAGGTGTAACCGTGTTGTCAACATAGCTCCTCCTCTTGATACGCCAGAGCGAACGTTAGCGCTAGAAGCGGCGCGCTGCAATACGCTGTCACCAGCTGTGACCGCAGACCAGGTCGAACCATCCGATTGCAAGCGCGCTAGATCAATGCTCTCAAACACCGTAGAACGGCGCGGTTGCTACCAACCCATCGCATAGGCCTCACGACGCGGATCGGCCCCGGCATGCAACCAACCCGTGACCGGATCTTGCAACACCGCGCACACCGCACCACTTGCGGCCGGGAATGCCGGCCATACCTCAACATCATGACCACGTGCGCGCATCGCTTCAATGACGTCTGCGGGCATCGTCGATTCCATGTTCAGGCGCCCCGGCAGGTATTGATGCGGGGAAAATGAATTCGGGAAACTCGAACTGGAAAAGCGCGGCGCTTCGACAGCTTGCTGTGCGCTCATCTTGAATTCAACAATGTTGAAGAACACCTGCATCATCGCCTGCGTTTGTACGTCGCCACCTGGCGTGCCAAAGCCCATGAACGGCACGCCGTCACGCAACGCAATGGCAGGGCTGGGCGTGAGGCGCGGACGCTTACCCGGCTTCACTTCAGAGGGATGTCCTGGCTCCAAACGCGACTGGCAGCCACGCGATGAGATGGTCATGCCCGTACCTGGAATGACCGGCGAATCGTAGGAGTTGTCTGAGAGCGTTGCCGAATAGGTATTACCCTCGCGATCCATCACGCAGCAATAAATCGTGTCGGGTGCCATCGGCGTGGACGCGGTGCTGGCGCCGTGGGCGCGCGCTTGCGGTTTCGCACGCCCGCCCGGCACACCCGCAGCGGGCATCGCGCCAAACGCCTTCGCCGAATCGATGCGCATGCGTTGTGCAGCGACATACGCATCCGAGAGTAGCGCGTCGGTTGGTACGGTCACAAATTTTGGATCACCGAGATATGCCTCGCGATCGGCAAAGGCGAGGTTCATCGATTCGGTCATCAGATGCACATAGTCGGGCGAATTGTGTCCGAGCGACTGGGGATCAAATCCTTCCGCGATCCGCATCGATTCGAGCATGGCAATGCCCTGGCACCATACATCGCAACTTTCAATCGAATAGCCCCGATAGCGTGCCGCAATCGCCGGTTCAATCGGCGTGGCAAATCGCGCGAGGTCATCAGCACGGATAAATCCGTCGTTGGCGCGATGATAGGCATCGATTTCGCGCGCGATCGGTCCCCGATAGAAGTAATCGTGCACGGCGGCAAGCTTGGCATCGCGGTTACCGGATGCTGCACGCTCCGCCTCGATCAGGCGCCCGAAGGTGCGAGCGAGATCTTGCTGGACTAAGATTTCGCCGACTCGCGGCGCGCGCCCCTGCGGCAGAAAAATTCGCGCGTTGTCGGCCCAGCGGCGATAACCCGCTTCATTCTTTTGCAAGGTGTTCGCCAGCACCGGGAACACGGCAAAGCCGTTCGAGGCGATTTCGATAGCCGGGGTGACCGCCTGCTCAAATGAGATGGTACCGAAGCGTCGCAATGTTTCGATATGCGTCGCAGGGGCCGCCGGCATCACCGAGCGCAAAATGCCTTCTGGCACCGCGCCCTTGCCAACTTCGCGCAAGCGATCCACATCGGTCAACGCCGGCCACCAACCCAACCCCGGCACCCCAAAGGTCTGGCGTTCGCGCCGCATATGGACGAGGGTCGGTGCGACGCCGCCGAAGCCGACGATATCGGGCTGCAGAACCGCCAGCGCGATAGCCGCGGTCACCCCGGCATCGACCACGTTGCCGCCGGCATCCAGCACGCGCATCGCAGCCTGGGCGGCGAGGTAATGCCCGCAGGCCACTGCATACTTTCGACCGATCACGGTCGGCCGGTAACTCGCGGCAGGCGCGAGCGTCCGATTGGTTGGAGCGGTCAACATCGTCATGATCGTTCTCTCAGTTCGTTGACGAAAGCATTATCAGGGAAACCAGCAAGACGTTCCCACGCGCGGCCGGCTTTACAATCGGAGCACACCACTCACTCCCCTCTTCCAGCCATGCGTGAAGCCACCTCCAGAACGATCCATCTCAAGGACTACGCGCCGCCCGCCTTCCTGATTTCGACGGTCGATCTGGACTTCGACATCGACGACGCGCACACCACTGTTCGCAGTGTACTTTGCATCGCGCGCAATGCAGCCGCAGGTACGCCAGGCGCCCCGCTCGTATTGCATGGCGACGAATTTGAGCTTATCTCGATCAGCTTGAATGGGCGCATGCTCGCTGCCATCGACCATACGATCGACGAAGAAAGTCTGACGATCCCCACCACTGCGAATGCCTTTACGCTGGCGATCGTCAATCGCCTCAAGCCGCATGAAAACACCAAGCTGGAAGGCTTGTACGCGTCATCGACGGGCCTCTTCACCCAATGCGAGGCGGAAGGCTTTCGGCGCATCACCTATTTTCTCGACCGCCCTGACGTGATGGCGCGCTATGCGGTCACCATCCATGCTGATCGTTCGCGCTTTCCGGAGTTGCTGTCAAACGGCAATCTGCTCGCCAGAGGCAACGAGGCGAATGGCCGCCATTGGGTGCGCTGGGAAGACCCGTTTCCAAAGCCTTCCTATTTGTTTGCGCTGGTCGCCGCGCGCCTTGACCGGCTGGCCGACTCGTTCGTGACGCAATCCGGGCGGCGTATGGCGCTCGAAATCTACGTCGAACCGGGCAAGCTCGATCAAAGCCAATTCGCGATGGACGCATTGAAGCGTTCGATGTTGTGGGACGAGCGCGTCTTCGGACTCGAAGTGGATGTGGATTGCTACATGATCGTCGCGGTCGGCGACTTCAACATGGGCGCCATGGAAAACAAGGGCCTCAATATCTTCAACACCAAGTATGTGCTGGCCAAACCGGACGTTGCCACCGATCGCGATTACGAGAACATCGACCGTGTCGTCGCCCACGAGTACTTTCACAACTGGACCGGCAATCGCGTCACCTGCCGCGACTGGTTTCAATTGTCGTTGAAAGAGGGACTCACGGTCTTTCGTGATCAGGAGTTCGGTGCTGATCACTACTCGCGTGCGGTCGCGCGCATCCAGGAAGTGCGCGGCTTGCGCTCGGCGCAGTTTTCCGAGGACGCCGGGCCAATGGCCCATCCGGTCCGTCCACAGGCGTACATGGAAATCTCCAATTTCTATACCGCCACCGTCTACGAAAAGGGCGCGGAAGTCGTCCGCATGATCCATACGCTTATCGGGCCTGCGAACTTCCGCAAAGGCATGGACCTTTATTTCGCGCGTCATGATGGACAAGCGGTGACGACCGACGATTTCGTACAGGCGATGCAGGATGCCAGCGACGTTGATCTCACCCATTTCAAACGCTGGTACAACCAGGCCGGCACACCGGTTGTCACGGTCACACCATCGTATGACGCGGCCAAACAAGTGATGACCTTACGCATCGCCCAGATGACCCCACCCACGCCGGACCAGCCGGAGAAATTGCCGCTGCATATTCCGTTTTCGATCGGCTTCGTCAGCCAACAAGGCGGCGACATTGCGCTGCAAGAACCAGGGGACGAGCGCGCCCCAGTTACGACACGCACGCTTTCGGTGACGCAAGCTGAGCAATCGTTTGTGTTTGCCAAGGTGCCACCCAATGCGGTGCCGTCACTCAATCGCGGCTTCTCGGCGCCAGTGATCGTGCGCTATCCCTACACGATCGCTGAACTCACGCATTTGATGGCGCATGACACGGACGGCTTCAATCGCTGGGAAGCGGCGCAGGAACTATCGCTCCGGTTACTGCTGGAAGGCGTTGCCTCGCAACAGGCGGGGCGACCCGTCGCGTTTCCCGACGCCTATCTCGAGGCACTGGCCCGCGTGCTCGCACAGGGTGCGCAAGATCCTGCATTCGCCGCGGAAACCTTGACGCTGCCCGCGGAAGGTTTGATCGCCGAACGCATGGAGATTGCCGATCCGGATGCGATCCACTTGGTGCGACGCCAGGTGAGAACCCGTATCGCATCGGCATTACGCGTGCAGTTGGAATCGACGTACGCTGCGATGCGAGTGGATGGCCCCTATTCGCCCGCCGCCGCGCCTGCGGGCAGGCGAGCCCTGCGCAATGTGTGCCTCGGCTTGCTGATGGAAATCGCCGATGCACCGCTTCGCGCCGTATGCCTGCGGCAGTTTGACGAAGCCGACAACATGACCGACATGCTTGCAGCGATGACTGCGTTTGCGAACTGTGAGTGCCCGGAACGCAATATCGTGCTCGACCGGTTCTATACACGTTGGCACGCAGAATCGCTGGTGATCGACAAGTGGCTGGTAGCCCAGTCCACCAGCCGGCTGCCAAGTGCCTTGACGGAGGTGCGCCGATTACTCACCCATGCATCCTTCGATCTGCGCAATCCGAACAAGGTGCGCAGCCTCATCGGTGGGTTCTGTCAAAGCAACCCGGTGCATTTTCATGCTGCCGATGGCAGCGGTTATGCGTTTGCGGCGGATCAGATCTGTGCGCTCGACCCGATCAATCCCCAGATCGCCGCACGGCTCGCGCGCGGCTTTGACAGATGGCGAAAATTTGATAGCTGTCGTCAATCGCATGCACGCGCGGCACTTGAAAGCATCCGTGCGCTGGTTACGCTTTCCAAAGACACCAGCGAAGTGATCGACAAGGCGCTCCGCTAGCAACCAGCAGTGGCCATGCTTGGGGCGCCGTGATCGAATCGCGATCCTGGGAGGAGGGGGACTCGCCCGTCGGTGACAATGCGTCGATAAACGAGTTGATCCAATCCTCATTGGCGTCTCATGCCGAACTCGTCTTCTGCGCATATCGATAGTTGGTGCCGCCTGCTGGCAAGCTCTTCTATCCCGGTACTGCGTCGCACGAAGCGGGCCCTTGATTCTCTGGCAAAGAACATCGAGCATGTGAGTGCCCGCGATATCGCGAACATCGCGGCACAAGATCCGCTGATGACCGCCAAGCTGTTCGCGCTGGTCGCCGAGAAACGATCGAGTCGCAACGCAACTGAAATCACCTCGGTCGAGGGTTGCGTCTTCATGGTCGGCGTGCCGCCTTTTTTTCGGGCCTTTGCGAATCTGCGCGTCGCCGAAGAACGGCTGCGTAGCACGCCGCACGCGCTTCGAGGGCTGCTGCGCGTGGTGCGACGTTCGCGCAAAGCATCTGCCCTTTCGTGGGACTTCGCTCACTGGCGCACTGATCTTGCCATCGATGAGATTGCGATCGCCGCGCTCTTGCACGATCTCGCGGAAATGCTGGTCTGGTGCTTTGCGCCCGCGCTCGCTCAACAGATCGAGGCGCTGCTCAAGAAGCATCCCGGGATGCGCTCGCGCGCCGTGCAACTGGCGGTGCTCAAATTCGAGCTGCCCGAGCTCCAGCTTGCTCTCTTTAAGCGCTGGCAATTACCCGAATTGCTCACCGCGATGATGGATAGCGCAAACATCGCCAATCCGCGGATCTGCAACATCCTCTACGCGGTCAACATCGCGCGGCATGCGGCGCATGGCTGGGACGATCCGGCGCTGCCAAGCGACTATGAGGATGTGGCGCGCCTGCTCAACACATCGGCCGCCTTCGTCAAATCACAGATCCAGAGCGGCAAGGGCCTGTCGAAAGGCCGTACCGTCGAAGAAGAATCCGGTCAGACCGCCGAGGGTGCGGCAGCCTGATGCGAAGCGTGCGCGTTTTCGTTCACATGCGCGTGTTCGTGCTCATGGGCATGCTCGTGCTCATGGTCATGCCTATCGCAACCGGCCGGGCCACACGAGTTCGCTGCCGGTACGCTTGAGGCGATGAGTTGCGCCCGACCGTCTTCACCCAACGATAACCAGTACGCGAGCACCTTGTCCATCGATCCGGCATGGTGTTCAAACCACTTGCCCATCTCGGTCGCGAGCACCCGCCCGAGATAGACCTCGCCATTGGCAACGCGCTCGCGGACATCGCGCATGATCAATAGGACCTGCTCATGTTCATGGGTGTGGCAATGCGATGGCGGGAAGTTGGTAGCCGCCATCCGCGCGTCCTCGTCCGCAAAATGACCTGCGGTATGCGCGATAAACGCATCCATGCGCGGCAGAAATTCTTCGTCGTTCGCATCCCCCAGCAGGTTGAGAAGCGATGCGTATTCGCGATGGGTGGCGTCCATCGTCGGCTCACCGAGTTCAAGGGCCGATGTCCATTCCAGTAGAGGCATGTCGCTGCTTCCTAGTAAGCCAAGGGGTCAGACCAAGTCTACACGGTCGAAAAAATCCCGGCCGACACCGTAGGGTGGAACAGCAGCGCGCATTCCACCGCCGCGCTCAACGCCATAGCGACACGATCGCCACCGCGACCGCGAGCAGCAGAAAGCCCGTCAGCTCGATCTTGGTGAGTCGCTCGCGAAATACCTTTTGCGAAACAATGAGGCTGAAGACCAGCTCCACTAGCCCAAGCGTTCGCACATGCGCAACCGGTTCCAGCGCGAACGCGGTGAACCAGGCGCCTGAGGCTGTACCCGATGCGCACTTTGGCGGGCGTTGAATGCCTCGGCGAGCATCCGGGTCACGGTCTCAGGCGGGCCCGCGCCAGGAATGACGAGTTCTTCAGCCAACGCCAGAGAAGGAAGCACGAGGAGGGCTGCGAACAACCAAAGTTTCATCATGTTTTTGATCTGAAAATCAGATGACATCTCGGCCACACGGCTGACGAGCCGCTAGCCTAACAACCTTACATCGATCGACAGGTCGAAAACTATGCATTGCGGCAACTAATCAAGAAGCCGCGCAGTCATGCAACCGGTCCAATCACGGTTACGAAGACGCCCATCAACCGGTAAATTTTCAGTGCGGTTGTAAGGCATGCGCCGAACGATTATCCAAGGGGCGCGCCGCGCGTTTCTGCCCTCTCGGTTGAAATGCGCCAAAATGACAGCAAGCGTATCCCCCACAAGGAGCAGCAGGCCATGAAAGGCGTCATTTTTCCCGGTAATCGCCAGATCGAATTCAAGGAATTTCCCGATCCCACCCCCGGCCCCGGTGAAGTCGTCCTGGAAATCAAGGCCTCTGGAATGTGCGGCAGCGATCTGAAGATGTATCGCAATGCCGGTGGGCCGGCGGCGCTTGGCTTCAAGATGTCGGGCGGCCCGGTCATTGCGGGCCACGAACCTTGCGGGATGGTGGTGGCAGTCGGCGCGGGCGTCACTGAGAAACAGGCACGCGTTGGACAACGCGTGATGCAGCATCACTATCGCGGTTGCGGCGTATGCGACCACTGCTCGACCGGCTGGATGCAACTTTGCTTCGAAGGCGTTGCCGAGGTCTACGGCACCACCGGACATGGCGGGCATGCGCGCTACATGAAGTGCCCAGTGCGGACCTTGGTGCCGCTACCGGATTCCTTATCGTTTGATACCGGCGCGGCGATTTCCTGTGGCACCGGCACCGCCTGGGGCGCATTGCATCGCCTTGGCTTACAAGGCAATCACACCATCGCAATCTTCGGGCAGGGGCCAGTCGGCCTCTCCGCGACGCAGCTCGCCGCATCGATGGGTGCACGCGTCATCGCGCTCGATGTGAGCGATACCCGGTTGGCACGCGCAAAAGAATTCGGCGCCACCGATTTGATCAATCCCACCAAGACCGAAAACGTCGTGGGCGCGATCAAAGATCTCACGCACGGGCGCGGCGCGGATCTGTCGCTTGATGCATCGTCATCACCCGCCGCACGCCAACAAGCCGTGCAGTGTGTTCGCACCTGGGGCAAAGCCTGTTATGTCGGCGAAGGCGAAACCGTCACGCTCAATGTGAGCAACGACATGCTGCGCCGCCAAGTGACATTGATCGGCTCATGGACCTTTTCAACAGTTGGACAAGCCGACTGCGCGCGCTATGTCGCCGATCGCAAGATCGATGTCGACAAGCTCTTCACCCATCGGTGGAAACTCGATCAGGCGGTGGAGGCGTATCAGTGGTTCGATAAGCAGTCGGACGGCAAGGGCGTGATCAATCCATCCAATTGAGCGCTTCCAATCAGATGCTATTCATCGTGGGAACGCTCGCCCCCCCTCTCCCCGACCCTCCCCCGCAGGAGGCTGGGGTTTACCCATTTCTCTCAGAAATTCACCACGGGGGACGCCTAAGGAATGGAGGAAGCCAGACGAGCGCTGCAACACGGCTCGGAGCATGCAGTCCGCGTAGGGTGGAAAAGCAGAGCGCATTCCACCGCATCGAAATCTGCACAATGGAAAGCACATCTCTCCAGGGTGGAATCCAAGTGGTGGAATGCACTTCGTTTTTCCACCCTACGTTTCAACCTAACAAATCGCTCCACCTCGACCATTTGGTAAACGCCCGCCCGCAGTGGGCGAGGGTGAGGTCAGTCCTGATTCGCTGTCGCGCATCAGGAAAATGTCGATCGATTCATGCCTGATATTTCGCAGTACTACAACATCGAAGACCTGCGGCGCGGCGCGAAGCAACGCCTGCCGCGCGCTAT
>CAMDRJ010000053.1 GCA_945906755.1 Klebsiella pneumoniae
CACGATGATCGGCTTTGGTTTGGGCGGCATCATGATGGGCCGTCTCGCCGATCGATTTGGCGTGATGATCCCCGTGATCGGTGGCGCTTGTTTTGTCTGCGCCGGATTTATCGCTGCCTCATTCGCACCGAACATTTGGGCGTTTGCGCTGATCCACGGCGTGCTGATCGGCTTTTTTGGCTGTGCCGCCACCTTCGCGCCGCTGATTGCTGATGTATCGCAATGGTTCACCAAGCGTCGCGGCATTGCTGTAGGCATCGTCATCAGCGGCAACTATGTGGCCGGTGCCATCTGGCCGCTGGTCCTGGAGAACTCATTCTCGTCGGTCGGTTGGCGCGACACCTATATTGGCGTTAGCATCTTCAGCGTCGTCGCGATGATTCCTCTTGCCTTGTTCTTGAGACGCCCACCGCCGATGCTCGCCAGTGGTGATGCGGCCGCGCATTCCCGCTTTGTATCGGACCGCCCGCTTGGATTTTCGCCCGCTACGTTGCAAGCGATTCTGGTCTTGGCCGGTATTGCCTGTTGTGTCGCGATGTCGATGCCGATCGTGCATATCGTTGCGTATTGCGGCGATCTTGGGATCGCAGCCGCGCGCGGCGCTGAAATGCTCTCATTGATGCTTGCCTCGGGCATCGTGAGCCGGCTTGCCTCCGGATGGATCTCCGATCAGATCGGTGCGCTGCGCACGCTTCTGCTTGGCTCAACCCTGCAAGGCATCGCATTGCTGCTTTTTCTGCCATTCGATGGGCTCGCATCGCTCTACATCGTGTCGGCGATGTTTGGATTGTTTCAAGGCGGCATCGTGCCGATGTACGCCATCATCGTGCGCGACTACTTTGCCCCAAGTGAAGCCGGCACGCGGGTAGGCGTCGTGATGATGGCGACCATGCTTGGCATGGCCCTTGGCGGCTGGATGTCGGGCGCCGTGTTTGATCTCACCGGATCCTATAAGGCGGCGTTTCTCAACGGCTCGGCATGGAACCTGCTCAATGTTGCGATTGCAGCCTGGTTGCTCTATCGTCACACTCGCATGTATCCCACCTCTATACGGAGTCATCGATGAAGCTCAAACTCTATTACGCACCGGTCGCCTGTTCGCTCGTGCCCTTGATCTCGCTCCATGAGGCCGGTGCGCAATTCGATATTCAGGCGGTATCGCTCAAGAACGGCGAACAGAAAACGCCGACCTATCTCAAGGTCAATCCAAAGGGCAAGGTACCGGCACTTGATGTCGACGGCGAGATCCTCACCGAGAACGTCGCGATCCTGAGTTTTCTGGCGCGTACGTTTCCCGATGCAAAGCTGCTGCCCACCGATCCAAAGAATTCGATCAAGGCATTGTCGTTGATGGGGTTCTGCGGTGCGGGCATGCATCCGCCGCTCACCCGCATCAACGGACCGGTGCGGTTCTGCGACGTGCCGGGCACTGAGGAAAGCGTACGTAAGCTCGCGGTCGAAGAAGTGATCAAGAACTTCAAGGTCGCCGACGAACTCCTCGCTGGGCGCGAATGGCTCTTCGATCACTGGACGGCAGTAGACGCCTACTTCTTCTGGGTATGGCGCCGGTTCGGCCTGTTCGACATCAAGATTCCAGCTTTCCCCAACTATGCCGCGCACGGCGAGCGCATGATGAAACGCGCGAGCGTGCAAAAGGCATTCGCCTACGAGAAGGAAGTGCAGGCCAAAGGCATCTAGGGAGCCCAGCCATGCTCAAAATCATCGCGATCGTCATCGTTTTATTCATCGCAGGTCTGCTCGGTTATGCGGCCACCAAGCCCGATACGTTTCGGATTGAGCGCAGCGTAAGCATCAAGGCACCGCCCGAAAAGATTTTCCCGCATATCGGCGATTTCAAGGCTTGGGATGCTTGGTTACCCTGGGCGAAGAAAGATCCCGCGATGAAAAGCACGCTTAGCGGCGCGGCAAACGGGAAGGGGGCGATCTATCAGTGGGATGGCAATAGCGACGTCGGCGCTGGACGCATGGAAATCACCGACGCCACGCCGGCTTCGCGCATCACGATCAAGCTCGATTTTCTCAAACCGTTCGCAGCCAACAACACCGCTGAATTCACGCTGCAACAGCAAGGCGAGAGCACCCGCGTGACATGGGCGATGTTTGGCCCACAGCTTTTTGTGGCCAAGCTAATGGGGATCTTCCTCAACATCGACAGTATGGTCGGCAAAGACTTCGAGGCGGGCCTGGCAAGTTTGAAAGCAATCGCGGAAAAATAGCGCCCTGGCGTATTGGGTCTCGCGACACCCCGACTCCGTAAGCTGGTCAGATCGATGCGACCGCAATATCGGTCGTCCATCACCTATGGGTTGCCCGCCAATTGAGTTATAGGCTCCAGACTATCGCATATGCGTTAAATCAGCTCTGCGCCCCACTACCTCCGACGCCGCAAGCACGCTAGGCATTTCCCTTACACGACCGATGGCCTGATGGATGCTCGTCACGCGGCATGAACGTGGTCCAATTCGTAGATTGCGACATATCTTACGGCGACTTGGGTCTGCCAATGACGATCCCGATTGCGCGCACCGGATTCGAATCGAATTGGGCGAATCCGCAGCCTTCATCAACATGGCATTGCCGCACCATGCTAGATCATCAATGTTAGTTGTCAAACTTAGCACGCTGCTGCGAGGCAGTCGTCGGGGCATTTCGCAGTGGGTAGGTTGTTGCGCAGCATTCATTGCGCTTCCTGCCTTGGCAAGCGACGTTTGGCGTTACGAGGTGAAGCCCGGTGATTCTCTCTGGACGATCTCGGAGCGCTACCTTTTGGATACGACGCAGTGGCGCAAACTTCGCGACCTGAACAAGGTACCGGATCCTCAGCGATTGGCGCCGGGCAGCACGCTGAACATACCGCTCAATTGGCTGCGCGCGACGTCGCGCGGCGCCACGGTCACCGCAGTCAATGGCGCAGTGCGCATCACCATGAGTCGAGACGGGGCCAGTGTAGATGCCTTAGTTGGCGCGCGCTTACAGACCAACGATACGATTGTGACCGCCGCGGATGCCAACGTCGTGTTGAACTTCGACGACGGTGCGCACCTTTTATTGCTTGCCGATAGCGAATTGAAACTCGTGCTCGTCCGCTCCTATGCCGGCCCGGACCTATTCGAGACGCGCGTGCGTCTTACCAAAGGGCGCGCGGAAAACCTGGTGCCAAAGAAGAGTGATCGGCGTTTTCAAATCGAATCACCCACTGCCATTACATCGGTACGCGGCACCGGCTTTCGAGTCCAGAGCGATGCGGCGATGCAACCGCCGCTCACCCGTGTAGAAGTCCTCGATGGCGGCGTCAGCGTACAAAACGATCGCGGCGCCCAGAATCTTGGCGGTGGCTTTGGCACCGTCGTTGAACAGGGCAAGCCGCCCGCGCCACCGATTCGACTGCCCTTGGCTCCCGATGTGAGCACGCTGCCAGCCTTGGTTGATAGAGTGCCAATCGAATTCTCCATGAGCGCGGCAGATGGCGACGCCCGCTTCGTGATGCAAATTGCCCGCAACGAATCGTTCGAGCCCTTGTTGTTCCAGAGTAGCGCGCCCGCGCGACGCCTTCGTGGCCCCGATCTCCCCGATGGCAACTATATTGCCCGCATCCGATCGGTCGATCGCAATGGTCTCGAAGGGTTTGCCGCGGAGCATCGATTCGCGTTGGATGCGCGTCCGTTCCCACCGGCTACGATTACGCCACCACCTGGCACGAGTCTGCCCGATGAGCGCCCGCGTTTCGCCTGGTCGCGTGATCCCGAAGCAACGCACTATCACTTTCAGCTCGCCACGGACGCGGAATTCACGCGGCTCATTCATGCGGAGGCCACGCTCGCTGAACCGAGCATCATTGCACCGTTTGATCTGGCTCCGGGCCGCTACTACTGGCGCATCGCCGGCATCGACGCCAATGGGCGCGGACCCTGGACCGACCCGCAACCCTTTCGTCGCCTCCCACCTGGGCCTGCGCTTGATCGACCGCCCACGGTGAGCAATGCTGAAATGACGCTAACATGGCGCGCTGGTGACCCTGGCCAGACATGGCAGATTCAAGTCGCAGCGGACGCGCGCTTTACCAAACTGCTGCATGACCGACGAGTGACTGAACCGCAGTTGGTGATTCCGCGCCCGACACCTGGCCGGTATCACCTGCGCGCCCGCACAATTGAATCCGATGGGGAAGAAGGTCCGTTCGGTGCCCCGCAAACGTTTGACGTACCTGCGCCGCCCGCTGAGTCCAAACATCCCACGTGGCTGCTGTTTATTTTGCTTGCATTGATTCTCGCGCTATGACGACACGCCGCTCCGAACGCTTCACGCAGTACCCATCGCGATGGATACACGCGATGCTGGGCATTGCATGCGTCGCGGCTGCCTTGCATTTCTCTGGCCTCACCGCGCGCCTTGATAATCTTGCCGCCGATGTCTACCTCGCGCTCAAAACGCGCGCACCCGATCCGTCCATTGTGATCGTCGAGATCGACAACACCAGCCTGGAACGAATCGGTCGATGGCCATGGTCACGAGCCACACACGGCTACTTTGTCGATATCGCGCGGCGAGCGGGCGCTGCGGCAGTCGGATTCGATATTGCGTTTGCCGAACCGGACATGACAGACCCACATGGCGACGAGACGTTCGCAAAATCACTTGCTCGCAGCGCTCGGGTGGTACTACCGGTATTCATGGAGCGCGATGAAACGGGCGCACGCTTCGAATCGCGTCCACTGCCCCGTCTGGCCGCCGTCGCAGATTTGGGCAGGGTCGATGTACCGATTGACCGCGATGGACTGGTCAGACGCATGGTCGAAGACGGTCGCAACCCCACGCTTACCTCAACGTCTTTTGCCAACGCAGTCTGGCAAACCAGCAAGGAATCGAGTTCGCCAGCCACAGACGAGCCTCGCCTCCGCCAACCGCAACCGGTGCACTACGATGAACGGTTGATCCCATTTAGCTCGTTGGTCGGACATTTCAATCGCCTATCGTTTGCCGATGTCATTGCCGATCCGAAGACGGCCGAATTCATCCGCGACCGGATCGTACTGGTCGGTGTTACCGCACCGGGATTGGCACCGGTATTCCTGATTCCCGGCAAAGGCCCTCCACGCGTGGTAAGTGGCATCGAATTGCAAGCCCATGCGCACAATGCCATCGCGCAAGGATCGCTGGTGCGCGTTGCCGACCGCTTGGCAACCGCGACTGCCGCGGCGCTTGCATTGATCGTGATGATCGGTCTCATTGCGTTTGCACGCATGCCGCGCTGGCTGAACATTGTCGTTGCGGCGGCATTCGTAGTGTGCGTATCGGTGCCCGCGCTACTGCTCGCTAAAAACCTCTGGCTCTCCCCGGTGCTGCCCGCAGTCATTCTTGCCGCCGGATACGCCGCATGGTGGTGGTTCCATACCCGGGCAATGGGGCGCTCGATCCGACAATTCCGCTCCCATCTCAATGCCACGATGCAATCGACCGATGATGCACTCGTCATGCTGAATGCGGAGGGCACGGTGATGGAGATCAATCCGGCCGCATCCGCGTTGTTTGGCTACCGTCCGGATGAAGCGCGCGGCACGTCTTTGCTCCGGTTGCTCAAATCGAATGAAACCAGCGCGGCCGCGCATCTGCTTGCAACGAGCGTCTCCCAATGCATGCAAACAAGGCACTTAGTGCGTCCGGACGAAAAGATGGTGCTTGATCGATCGGATGCACGACTCTCGTTTCGCCTTTCGGTCACGCCAATCGATGCATCAAAGGCTGGCGACAACGAACCCTGTGTATTGATTACGTTGAACGATGTGACGCGCGTCGAGACGCTCGTACAATCGATTTCGTATCTCGAAAAACACGATGCCCTGACGGGCCTGCCCAATCGCACCGCTTTCATTAACGATGTGGCGCAGGCGATCGCCAATCCAAATCGAGCGGAGCCTGAGCTAGCCGTCGTGATGTTTGAACTGGTCGGCTTTACACGTATCGAGCATACCCTTGGCTCCGAAATCGGCGATCGCCTGATTCGCGAAGCCGCGCGACGCCTTGCAATGCAAACGGTCCCGGGCGATCTCCTCGGCAATTGGAATCGCGTGGAGTTCGCGATCGTCATTCCTTGCACAACCGAGCGCCAGTCCGTCGTTGGACGCATCAATGAAATGCTGGCCGCCTATGCGGCCCCATTCTGGATCGATGAACGCGAGCTGAAAATCTCCGCCCTCGCGGGCGTCGCATGGTTTCCGTCCGAGGGCGAGGATGCCGATACGCTGGTACGAAAAGCGGCAGTAGCGCTGCGTGGAACGCGCCGCGCGCGCTCTGCCGCGATCGGCATGTACACCGAGCGGGAAGATTGGTGGGGCAAAGGCAATCTCGAATTGCAGATCGAACTCGGGCATGCGATCGAGCGCAACGAGCTCGTGCTTCACTATCAGCCGCAAGTTGATGTGACCGGCGGCCGCGTCGTCGGCGTCGAGGCCCTCATTCGCTGGCAGCATCCTCGCCTTGGGTTGCTTGGGCCCGATCGCATCATTCCGGTCGCCGAAGCCTCCGATCTGATCGTCGCCACCGGCGAATGGGTGGCGCATACCGCGGCACGCCAGCTTGCCGCCTGGCGCAGGAGTCAATTTCCGCTGCTGACGATGAGTATCAATGTATCGAATCGGCAACTGCTGCGTTCCGATGTCGCCGCACTGGCGAAACGCATCATGGCGGAAAGCGGCATCGGACCTGGCGAACTGATTTTCGAACTCACCGAGAGCATGTTGATGCATGACCCGGAGCAGTGCGCGAAAACGATCGCAACGATTCGCCATGCCGGTATTGGCGTATCGATCGATGATTTCGGCACCGGCTATTCCTCGCTGGCGCATCTCCAGAAGCTCACCGTCGATCAAATCAAGATCGACCAATCATTCGTTCAACTGCTGCCCGGCAATCATGGCAGCAGCGCCATCGTGCAGGCGGTGCTGGTCATGGCGCGCGCGCTTGGCATCCCAACGGTCGCCGAGGGCGTCGAAAACCACGCACAGCTCGCATGGCTGCGCGAACACCACTGCGATAAGACGCAAGGCTATCTGTACGGCCGACCGGTCGCTGCCGACGCAATTCCCGAACTGATCGAGACAATTCAGAATCGTATTTTCGTCGGCTAAAGCAAGCTACCGGCGGCAAGCCCGCCGCATCCGCTGGATACGCTATCGTGCGTAGAACCGCTCGATGTTGTCGCAGAAAATATTCTGACGCACCTCATCGGTCAGATCATCGCGCGACATCAGCTCGTCCACTTCATGCATCGCACGCTCGACATTCGACTCATGCGGATAGTCTGACGCGAACATGATGTTCCGCGAGCCGATACGGTCGATGAGCGTTCGCATCGACGGCTCGCCACCCTCGCAACTGAAGTACAAACGACCGGACTTGAAGACCTCCGACGGCGAAGTCTTCATGAGCGGAGAAAATTCGCGGATCTCCTTGCCGGCCCATCCGGAATAGGCACGATCGAGACGATCAATCATATAAGGCACCCATCCGGTGCCCGCTTCGAGGAATCCAACCCGCAGCGTTTTGAATCGATCAAACACCCCTTCCATGATAAAGCTGGTGAGCTGAATCATCTGCGATATCGGATGTTCGAGCGCCTGGGTTGCGGCAAAATGGGTCATCGAATTGATGCCAAGATTCATCGATGGCGCGCCATGCGTGGCGATCGGTACGTTAAGGCGCTCGGCTTCTTCATAGACCGGCCAGAAATCCGGATGACCCAATAATTGGCGCACGCCAACATCGGCGCTATTGGCAGGCAAGACGGCGCCGACCGCGCCAAGCTCGGTGACTGCGCGACGCAGCTCTTTGACGGCTTCCGGAACGTTTTGCAATGGGATCAACGCCATCGCACGTAGGCGCTTTGATTTCCGGTGGTACCGGTCATGAAACCAGTTGTTGTAGGCGCGCGCGAGTGCGACCGCCCAGCGTGGGTCTTGAATGGTCGTAAAAGAAAGCCCCGCGGTCGGGTAAAGCACGGTTGATTCGATGCCCATTTTGTCGAGGGTATCGAGCCAATTTTGCGGCGTGATGTTGTAGTCGGCATAGAGCCCCATACGCGCGATGATGGCACCGCGACTGTAGCCATCGAGCGTCGGGAAAAACGGGTAGCCGAGCAATGACGTGTTTTTTGCGTAAGGCGCTTCCAGATATTCAAACAATTCGGCATCGCGCTCGATAACGTGTCCGTCGCCGTCCAATATTCGCTTTGGTCGCATGGTGATGTCTCCTGTTGTTCGAGTGATCAGGCGGCTAAGTCCGCCGCCGCTTCGCTGTTGCCGCGATGAATTGCGCAATCTGTAAGTCAGTCATCGGATGCCCAAACATTTCATTGCGCATCGCGACACGCTGCATGCTCACCGCCTGCACGCTTTCCTGCATACGCGTGAGATCGGCCCGCTTTTTAATGAGATCGGCCGCCTCCCGCGCCATCTCATCGTAGTGATCCTTCTCATCGTCGTAGATGACCTGCATCGCCTTCGCGGTAAGCCGATTCAGCCGACTGCCGGTGAGCTTAGCGCCCTCGCGAAAAAGACGTGCGCCGCCGCCTTCCGTAAGGCCGACTGCGGCCCGATCGAGCGGCGAACCGGATTCGACCAGCCGCCTGCGCAAATCACCGAGCTTCTTTTCTTCTGGCAGTTGCACCGTATCGGCCGCGGAAATCTTACGCTCGAGCAAATACTCCAGGATGTCGGCCAGCACCACGTAGTGATTGAACTCCTGGGTGAGTTGCGCCATCAGAAAATGAAAATGATGTCGGTCGACGCTCTTCTCGATCTGCGGAAACATCTCGACCAGATTGGCGAGCTCACGGTGCAGGCCGTTGAAATAACCATCGACCGGGTGCAATTCCTTCCACAACTGCGCCCGCAGATAGTGAATGTGCCCAGCCTTGGTCGCAGTTGCGTAGAAGCGCTTGGCGATTTCCGCCTCTGCTTCCCAATATGGGTAAGCAGTACCCAGCAAAGCTTTCTTGATGACGGTGGGGGTCATTGGCGCCTGTGCAGGATGTGGAGTCTGCGATTACAGCATGCCCGCATCGATCAGTGCAAACCGTTCCAACCAGACATCGCCGGTACCAGTCAGCGCTCGCGCGGGCGGGCCGCCTTGCCATGATTTCGCCGCAATTGCTCGTTGGTTTGCCACGTGTCCATCCCCGATTACGCCGGGTTTGCCCGGCTAAATGGTCTGCATCAGTAGCGGACCGGACATTCCAACAACCAGGGGGCAGCCATGCAGACCACACCACATTGCCGTTATGCAGCACTGATTCTCGCCCACATTGGCATTGCCATGATTGCTGCATATCTGACCATCGTTTGGCCAATGAGCGCCGCGCGTGCCGAGGTCGGTGCACCTATCAAGCCGCGGGAGATACAGTCGGGAACCCTGCTACTCAAGACCATGGACACCGGCGAGACCGTCGAATCGCTGCGTCAATCAACCGATGTAACGATCCGCGTGTCAGGAATCGTGGCACGCGCGACGGTTCGACAGACCTTTCGCAACGCCTCCGATGCATGGCGTGAAGGCATCTATGTCTTTCCATTACCGGAGAATGCCGCCGTCGATCGCCTGCAAATGCGCATCGGGGAACGTCACGTACAAGGGGTCGTCAAGGAGAAAGGCGCGGCCAAGGCCGCCTATGAGCAGGCCAAAGCGCAGGGACAACGGACCGCACTACTGGAACAGGAGCGCCCGAATCTCTTCACCTCGACTGTCGCGAACATTGGTCCACGCGACGAAATTACCGTCGAGATCGAATACCAACAAACGCTGCGCTATGACAACGGCCAGTTTTCGCTGCGCTTTCCCACCGCGATTACGCCCCGTTACATGCCCGAGAATACCCAGATCGCCGGATTAGCCGAAAGCGGTTGGGCCGTCAGCACCAATGTCGTCGCCGACGCCGCCCGCATCACGCCGTTCGTGCCGCATCCAAAACGCCTCACTGAGCCGCTCAATCCCATCACGCTCAAGGTGGTGCTCGATGCGGGCGTTCCCATTGCGTCCGTGGAGAGCCCTTACCATGCGATCCGCACCACCTCGCTTGATGATCAACGCCGCGAAATCGTGCTCGAAGGCGACCATTGGGCCACTCGCGATTTCGAACTCACCTGGAAACCGGTTACATCCCACCAACCGAAGACGGCTTTCTTTACTGAGCAAAGAGGCGGCAAGACCTATGGGCTCTTGATGGTCATGCCGCCGGCGGCCAGCGCAGTGCGCACCCTGCCACGTGAAGTGATCTACATCATCGACACCTCGGGCTCGATGTCAGGCACCTCCATCGTGCAAGCGCGCGAAGCCCTGCGCATGGCAGTGGAACGCCTTGATCCAGCCGCTACGTTCAATGTGATCGAGTTCAATTCATATGCCAAAGCGCTTTTTCAGGACGCCAATCCCGCCAACCGCGAGAACGTGAAGACCGCGGTGCGCTGGATCGATCAATTGCGCGCTAATGGCGGGACGGAAATGGCGCTCGCACTTGACCTTGCACTTAACGGCAAAGAAAACCCCAACCGTGTGCGACAAGTAATTTTTCTAACCGATGGCGCGGTCGGCAATGAAGAACAATTGTTCGGGCTGATTGCAAACAAGCTAGGCGATTCGCGCCTCTTTACGGTGGGCATCGGCTCGGCACCCAACAGCCATTTCATGACCAAGGCGGCCCAAACGGGACGCGGCACGTTCACCTATATCGGCAAGGTCGATGAGGTGAAACAGAAAATGGCCGAACTATTCGCCAAGCTGGAATCCCCAGTGCTAAAAGGCGTTCAAGTCGCCTGGCCCAACACTGAATCCAATGGACCGGTTGATGCCTGGCCACGCCGCATTCCCGATCTTTACCTGGGCGAACCCATCATCATCAGCGCCGTCCTGAACGGCAGCAAAGGAAACGTCAAGCTGTCCGGCCTGAATGGCGCATCGAACTGGGAAACCATCTTGCCGATGGCAACAGCAAGCCGGGGCACCGGAATGGGCGTGTTGTGGGCGCGCGAGAAGATTGGCGCACTCACCGACAGTCTGCGCGAGGGCAAGACCGAAGAAGAAGTGCGTCCCGCTGTCGTGCAAGTCGCGCTCGAGCATCATCTTGTTTCCCAATACACGAGTCTCGTAGCGGTAGAGCGTACCCCGGTACGGCGTTTGGACGATCCGCTCAACACGACCGGACTGCCAGTCAATCTGCCTGACGGAGCGGACCACGAATCGATCTTCGGCACCCAACAAGGTGAGCTGCCGCGTGGCGCGACCACCGCCCAACTGAACTTCGCCTATGGCTTCTTGCTGCTTTTGCTGGCAAGCCTGCTGTGGCAGCTACGTCGCCGCATTGACGGGATGAAGGGGTGATCATGTCCAACCATCCACTCGATTCACTCGGCGTCGAATGCGCGCTTCCGACCGGGTATCCCGGCACGCAGGTGCCTGCGGCACCGCAACGACGTGCCAGGCCGATGATCGTCACGGCCTTCATCGTTGCATGCTTAGGTGCCGGCGTCTGGCAACTTAGTGAGGGACTCTACATCCATGCGAAGGCCCGCTTCGCGCAGTACCTGATCGCCGATGCATGGAGCAAGACCCTGGCGGGCCATCGCGCGGTAAAGCCGTGGCCCTGGGCCGACACCTGGCCGGTCGCGCGCATTCATGCAGTCGGCTCCGGTGACACGCTTTATGTGCTCGCCGGCGCCGATGGACGCACCATCGCATTCGGCCCGGGCCATATGCACGGCACGCCATTGCCCGGCCACCAGGGCAACAGCGTCATCGGCGGACATCGCGATACGCACTTTTCGTTCTTGCGCGAACTCAAACAAGGCGATGCCTTGACCGTGCAACGTGAAGATGGCGTGCTGCGCCACTTCCGTGTGAGCAGCCTGCAAGTGGTGGACAAATTCGATACCTATGTCGCGGCGAACACCGGTCCGACGCGCATCACGCTGATTACTTGCTGGCCCTTTGATGCGTTACAACCAGGTGGGCGGGAACGTTATGTCGTGAGCGCCGTGGCTACATCGGCCTCGTACTGACCACGGCGACCCTAACGCAGGCTGGGCGCGTGCGGATCGCGCAAGGGCGGGATGTCCTTGAAGCGTGGCATGATCTCGCTTGCAAACAGCCGCATCGATTCTTCGGAGATATAGCGCGTCTTGCTCGCCCATTCGCCTTGAAAGCGGGCGAGCAAGTGATTGATGCCGAGATCCACCAGCTCTTGCACTTTTGCGGCGACCGTATCGGGATGTCCAGCGATCGTCGCATACGAATCACCGCCCGCGGCGAAGGCGGCCGCGACGGATTCACCTGGCTTCCTCTTCACCACCGGACCGTCGAGCGAGCCGTATTCCGCGATGAAACGCCGCCGCAGCATCAACTGTTCGGCCTTCGCCTCTTCAGCGCGCGCGACCGCTTCAGCATCCGATTTGGCCACCACGACGCTCAACCAATCGCAGGTACACCAACGCAGGCACTCCTCGATCACCTCTTGCGAATGACTCGATTCAGCGAGGACTTTTCGATAGAGACGAACCTGATCGAGCAAGGGTGACTCAGAACCGAAGGTGCCAAGAAATGCGGGCCAGCCATTTTTCGCGGCAGTGACCAGCGCATCGTCGCGGCTCGCGGTACGAATGATGGTGGGATGGCGTTTCTTGTAGGGTGCCGGCACGACACGGCGGGAGATTTTCCCGCGTTGCGTGGGCATCTCGAACACGTAATCAGGATCGCCGGTGCGAAATTTCCAGAGGTTGCGCACGATGTCGAGCGTATCGACCGCGGCGCGTCCGGAGCCGTGATACTCGGCATCCACACCCATGCCGGCCGGCTCCTTGCCCGGGAATCCACTACCAAGACCGTAGAGCGTGCGCCCTTTGGTCAACTGGTCGAGCAGGTTCATGCTCTCGACCAATCGAACCGGATGATAGTAGGGCGTGGACAGCACCCCGAATCCAAGATAGCGATCCGGCGGCAATTGCGGCGCGATGAATGCCGCGAATTGCATCGGGTTGCTATGCCAGGGGCCGCGAAAGTGGTGCTCGGTGAACCACGGATTGAAGCCGAGATGACCGGCGAGGAGCGATTGTTCGATGGCGACGTCGATGACGCGCTCGTCTTCGTCGGGGCCGTCAATGGCCGCGACATACATCGACAGGATCATCGTGGAGAAATCCATCGTCTCTTATGCTCGTGGGTCGGGAGAACGATGCGCTCTGCCGCGATAGATCGGAAAGGCGTGCGCACGATGGCGCGTGCGTGAATAAAGCGCCGCGCAAGAACGCGGCGGCTCGGCGCTACACGCGCTTGCGGTACTCGTGGGTGCGGGTATCGATCTCGATCTTGTCGCCCAATTGCACGAAGAGCGGCACCTGGATGTTAAAGCCGGTCGCGATCTTGGCGCTCTTCATCACCTTGCCCGAGGTGTCCCCTTTCACCGCTGGCTCGGTCTCGACGACTTCGCGTACCACGCTGGCCGGAATCTCCACTGAAATCGCGCGATCGTCATAGAACACCACCGACACCGGCATGTTGTCCTCGAGATAGAGCAGCGCATCGCCCATATTCTCGGCTTCGACTTCGAACTGGTTGTACTCCTCGTCCATGAACGTGTACATCGGATCGGCGAAGTAGGAATAGGTGCAATCCTTTTTTTCTAGGATGACCTGATCCATCTTGTCGTCGGCCTTGAACACGACCTCGGTGCCGCCGTTGGACAAGAGATTCTTCAATTTCATGCGAACGGTTGCCGAGTTGCGGCCACCGCGGCTGTACTCGGTGCGGAGCACAACCATCGGATCCTTGCCTTGCATGATGACGTTGCCGGCACGGATTTCCTGGGCGATCTTCATAGCGATTCCATCTTCAAACGGTTGATATCGGGTCCAAACGAACGCGCTGCCGCGGTGAGTGCCCCGATGGAAGCGGGGGATTTTAGCCTGTAACCGTGACCAAGGCACGCAGTTGCGTAACAAGATCGCTCTGGCGAAGCAGTTGTTCGCGCCACCGGGCGGCATGCGATCGCCAAGCCGCCGTGGCAGGCAAGCGCGCGATGTCCATCGACAGACCGTTCCAACGGTTGGATAAGATTGCGTAGCTATCGGCCAATGCGGGCTCGCCGCCCTCTAGATATAAGGCGTTGAATGCATGCAGTTTATTGGCATGGACGCGATCTGTTTGCGGATAGATCTGCCAGATGAAAGGGCGGCCGGCCCACAATGCCCGCACCAGGGAATCCTCGCCGCGAACAAAATTGAGGTCGCAGGACCAGAGCAGATGGTCGAATTCGGGCTGCGGCAGGGCAGGAACGAGCACCGCGCGCACCGCCCCGGCACGCAAGTTGGGCCCCAGGGTCTTGATCGCCAGTTGCGATGCCGCACCAAAGGTCACCGCAAGCAGCGTGGGCTGCGATTGCAGGACATCGATCAGCGCTTGCAGCGGTGCATGCTCATAGCAGAAAAGGCTCACGATTCGTTCGCCATCGTTGATCTGCAGGCCATGCGCCGCACGCCATGCAATGGCATCAAACTTGGATTGTCGCGCCAGCAGATCCGGTTCGCGTAACAGGCCGCCCGTGTCCACCATGAAGCCCGGATAGAAGAACTGCTTGCGCAATCCGGCGCCGGGCCCAGCCATCTGCGGCGAGATCAGACGATGACTGCGCGCGACATAGTCTTCGGCGCTCAGATATTCGAGGTTGATCCATGCTGGTTCGCGCGCTCCGGAGGGTCGTTCAGCCATCTGACGAACAAAGGCCGCAGGCAATTCACAGCCAAACGCTTCGATGACGACATCGCCCGGGGAAGGCCATTGCGTGTCAGCAGACCAGCGCAAAACGGTGACACCCTCAGCACCACCTGGGGCCATCCAGGCAAGTGCAGCCGGGTCGTCGATCCATAAGCGAACCGTGTCACCACCCGCGGCGAGTTGCGCGGACAGGCGCCAACAAACGCCGATGTCGCCCCAGTTGTCGATCACACGGCAGAAGACATCCCAATGCATGGTCAGAAGTGAAGCATGTGTGATCGGTTCAAGTTTGCGAATGGACAATCCAAGCAAGTCGGTGCTACACGATGCAATTCGTGTCGCGGACATTGCCGAATTGTATCGAGGCACGCGTTACCCGTGATGAATTTCCGCTCCGTAACAGACGCGTTGCAATTGCCTACTGCAAACAATTGCGACAGCCGCGACATCAATTGACCTGACCCCATATTTTGGATAACGTCGAGCGATGCTTCCTCGAGTGCCGACACCACGCTGTACGAATTGAAGCGTGGTAGGAATTGAATCATTGAAGTGCAGTAATCCGAATACCGAATGGCTTGCATAACATTCTTCAAAATTGGGGGTAGCGATGAAAAGGGTAGAAATGAAAAGCGTGATCGCGGCAATCAGCTTTGCCATCTTTAGTTCAGTGGTGCAGGCCGTCCCGATCTTTAGCGACAACTTTGACGCCAACGGGCTTGCCTTGAATGGCACGCCGACCGGCTGGACGGTCACTAACGGCACGGTCGACATTATCGGCAATCCGGGGTTCTTTGACTTCATTCCAGGCAGCGGACGCTACATCGATCTCGATGGATCCACCAGCGACGCCGGCGTTCTATCCAGGTCGTTGGCCCTCGATGCGGGCGTCACCTACACCTTAGCATTCGAGCTGGCGGGAAATCAGCGGAACGGGATCACCGAACAGGTTACGGTAAATTTCGGTGGCAACACGGGAAACCTATACAGCCTTGCCCAGACCGTTGGCTGGACACCCTACTCTCTGACCTTCACACCTGGAGCTTCGGGAAACTACGTTATTTCATTTGAGAACGCCGGTGGCGACAACATCGGGATGCTGTTCGACGATGTAACGGTCGACAAACAGAGTCAGCCGGTCCCCGAGCCCGGTTCATTGGCCCTTCTTGGTTTCGGCTTGGCCGGAATCTGTGTTGCACGTCGCAGGAAATCGATCGTGAACGGTTAGATTCATTCAAGCTTCGCAAACAACCCCGCCCAGGCGGGGTTGTTTGTTTGTCGGGTTGACTTAAAGGCGCACTGCAGCTCAATCAACCTTGGCGCCCGAATCCCGCACGATCTTGCCAAGCCGTGGAATCTCCTCGCGAATCTTCGCGGCGAGTTCATCCGGAGCCATCCCGCCTGCATCCAAACCGAGATCCTGTAGACGCTTGGCGACGTCCGGCGCCTTCAATGCTTTGACGGTCTCGGCGTAGAGGCGATCAACGATTGCCTTCGGCGTGCCGCCCGGCGCGAAGAGCGCCTGCCATGAGCTGATGTCGTATCCGGTCAGACCCGATTCGGCAAGCGTTGGCACATCGGGGGCGATGAAGGAGCGTTTGGCCGTGGTGACGGCCAATGCGCGCAACTTACCCTGCCGCGCCGGAGGATAAGCGGTGGTGAGATTCTCAAAGCTCATCGACAAGGTACCGCCCAGCAGATCCGGAATCATCGGACCACTGCCCTTGTAGGGAATGTGCTGCATCTGGACGCCGGTCATTGCCTTGAACAGTTCGCCTGACATGTGTTGCGAGGTGCCATTCCCCGCCGAACCAAACGAATGCTTATCCGGATTGGCCTTCAGAAAGGCAATCAGCTCCTGCACGTTATTGGCCGGAATGCTTGGATGCACGACCAGCATATTAGGCAGCATCGCGAGCATCGTAATCGGCGCGAAGTCTTTGATCGCGTCATACGGCAGCTTCGAATAGAGCGACACATTGATCGCATGCGAGCTGATCGTGCCCGATCCGATCGTGTAGCCATCGGGTGCCGACCGTGCAAGCTCGGTGGCCCCAATCGACCCAGCCTGCCCGGCTTTGTTCTCCACGACCACCGGTTGCCCGAGTGCATCAGCGAGCTTGGGGGCGATCATCCGAGCGAGGATGTCGGTCGTGCCGCCGGCTGCGAAGTTGACGATATATTTGATCGGTCGCTGCGGCCATGTTTGCGCGTGGGCAAGCGATCCGGCCACCAACATCAGTACCGCACTTATGCGAATGATTGGGCTCATTGGGGGACCCTCCTTCGCCCGAGTCTAGCGCGAGCAGCCTATTGCCATGCGCGCCCTACCGCATCCGCCGCCATGCCGCTTGCGAGGCCCTCATTCGCACCGACGACGCAACCGGCACCAAACTCGGCAAGAAACTGTCGGCGCTCGCGCGCGCCCACGACTCGGCGAACTCAGGCGCCGCATTACCCGCAATCAATGCGCCACGTTCCATGGCGCGATAAATCTGTTCGAAACTCTCTACGTTGCTCGGACCAACCCGACGTGAAAAATGATGTAACCGCAGTTCGTTCGGATGCGAAAGGCCTGAAGCGGCGATCACCTCCGCCAACGCCTTCAAGGTTGATTGATGAAAGCGAAACACGCGATCCGCTTTGTCATCGACCACCAGCGCACGCTGTCGATGGGGATCCTGCGTGGCAACGCCGGTCGGGCATCGATCCGTATGACACGACTGCGCTTGAATGCAGCCGAGCGCGAACATGAAGCCGCGCGCCGCGTTACACCAATCGGCGCCAAGCGCCATGACGCGTGCGATATCAAAGGCCGTAGTGATTTTGCCGGCGGCGCCAATGCAAATCTTGTCCCGTAAATCAACCCCGATCAGGGCGTTATGGACAAACGTAAGGCCATCGCGCAACGGCATACCAAGGTGATCGACGAATTCGAGCGGTGCAGCGCCGGTGCCGCCCTCGGCGCCATCCACGACGATGAAGTCCGGCGTGATGCCCGTCTTCAGCATCGCCTTGCAGATCGCGAGAAATTCCCATGGGTGACCGATGCAAAGCTTGAAGCCCACCGGCTTGCCGCCCGATAACTCACGCAGTTTCTGCACAAACTCAAGCAACCCCACTGACGTTGAGAACGCACTATGGGTGGGTGGGGATACGCAATCGACGCCCATCGGCACCCCGCGCGTTATCGCAATCTCCGGCGACACCTTCGCGGCAGGCAACACACCGCCATGCCCCGGCTTGGCGCCTTGCGAGAGCTTGATTTCCACCATCTTTACTTGCTCGAGCTGCGCATTCTTCACGAATTGCTCGGCAGAAAACGAACCATCGGCGTTGCGGCAACTGAAATAGCCGCTGCCGATTTCCCAGATCAGATCGCCGCCCTGCTCCTGGTGGTACGGCGACAGCCCGCCTTCACCGGTATCGTGCGCAAAGCCGCCACGCTTGGCGCCCTTGTTCAACGCACGAATCGCATTCGCACTCAAGGAGCCAAAACTCATCGCCGAGATGTTGAAGATCGACGCCGTGTAGGGATGCGCGCACTGCGGCCCGCCAATCACGACTCGAAACGGTTCGGTGGACGGATCCAAGGCAGCAAGCGAATGATTCATCCACTCAAAGGAGTTATCGTAGACATCGAGCTGCGTACCAAAGGGCACCTTGTCGAGCTGTCCTTTCGCTCGTTGATAAACGATGGCGCGCTTTTTCCTGGCGAATGGCGTGCCATTCAAATCATCCTCAAGAAAATACTGGCGAATCTCCGGACGGATCTTTTCGAGTATGAAACGCGCATGCGCGGTAATCGGGTAGTTGCGCAATACGCTGTGGCGCGGCTGCGTAAGATCGCGAAATCCGAGGATCGATAGCGCGACAAATGGAACGAACAGAATCCAGAAGCCGCTCCAGCGTTGGGCCAACAGAAAGACCACGATGGTTGCGATCACGGCTAAAGTGAGAACTACATAGCGGCGCTCAAACGGCAGGAGAAGGGCTTTCATTATTGTCGTTGTTGTTGGACCGAACGAATGGTAGTCAACGCCTGCGCCGTTCGATAAGGCATTTGCCGCGAACCGTGCGTATCAAAGGATGACCAACGAGCCGGTGATAGTATTCATCACGAGCCCGTTCATCACCGATATCGCGGCGCACGATGATCATACGTGCGACAAACGCGGCCAGATTCAAAAGGGGGACATCCTTGTTAGGCGCGACTTTCGCACTGCTGTCGGCGGCGTCCTTTGCACTCAACACCGTCACCGCTCGACGCGGCGTGGTCACCGGCACGCCAAGCCAGGCGATGGCCGTCAGCGTGCCGCTCGGTGTCGTTTGTTTCGCGCTTGCAGCCATCGTGATGGGCGAGATCGGACGCCTCGCGGACTTTCCGCCGACTGCGGCGGCATGGATGGCGGGCGTTGGCGTCCTCCATTTCGTGATCGGGCGGTATTCCAACTACCGCGCAACCAAGGCGGCCGGTGCCAATCTGGTTTCGACCGTTCTCCATCTGCAGATTGTCGCCACGCTCTCCTTGGCGGTGATCGTGCTGGACGAGCCCTGCACGGTCTTGCAGATGGTAGGCGGCGTGCTGATCATTGCCGGTTCCATCATCACCCATCAGCAACGCGTTCGCCCATCACCGGCACAATCGGGACAAGAAGAAAGACGTGTATTCGTTCCGCGCCGGCTGGCCGGTTATTGCTTTGCCACGCTCGCGGCGCTCGCCTATGGAACATCCCCGATCATGGCGCGCATTGCGCTCGCTGATTCCGCACCAGGGCAGAGCCTCCTTGGCGGTCTGATCGCCTACATCGCCGCCACGATGGTGATATCGCTTGCCCTCCTTTGGCCTGCCAGTCGCAAAAACATCCTCGCCCTCAATCGCGACAATGGCCGCTGGTTCTTCTATTCGGGCTTATTCGTCGCAATTGCACAGGGACTGTTCTTCGCGGCCGTATCGATCGCACCCATTATGTTGGTCGTGCCGCTGCTGCAGATGTCGATCGTGTTTTTGCTGATCCTGTCCCGCTGGCTAAATCCCCACCATGAGGTGTTTGGACCAATGGTGTTTGCAGGGGTGGCCATCTCGATCGCCGGTGCGCTAGCGGTATCGATCAGTACCGAGTTGATCCTCGATACCCTCGCCATCCCCGAACCGATAGCGGGCGCGTTGCGCTGGGGCCTTTAAGCCTAGCCTTCCATCTCAACACATAGGGCCGCGACGTCAGGCAATGATTCCAGCCGGCCCACTTGGTCGATGATGCGATCGACGGCGACCGGTTGCAGGGCCACCGCGGCACAGATGCGAAGCTTCGCGATGATCTGCGCTTGGGTGAGCGGCAGCTTGACCCCGCCTTGCGGGACTTCGCGGCGCTCAACCAGGACCACACCATCGTCCAGTTCGATCTGCAGCTCGGCTGGAAATTCATCGTTATCCGGCAGATC
>CAMDRJ010000054.1 GCA_945906755.1 Klebsiella pneumoniae
GTCGCCCCCGTCATTGCCGACGACAAATACCCCACCAAACCCGTTACCGTGCTGGTGCCGCAGGCGCCGGGCGGGGCGAATGACACGATTGCACGCCTCGTCGCGCAGAAACTCACCGAGAATCTTGGCCAGCAATTTGTGGTGGAGAACCGGCCCGGTGCAGGCGGTAACATCGGCACGGCCTTGGTCGCACGCGCCCCGCGCGATGGCTACACGCTGCTCCTCACGGTCAATAGCGCGCACACCACCAATCCCGCGCTCTACAAGAATCCCGGTTTCGATCCGATCAAAGACTTTGAAGCGATTACACCGGTCGCAACCTCGGCGTATCTCTTGGTAGCAAACCCTTCCTTTCCGGCGAAGAACGTTAAAGAACTCATTGAGCTTGCCAAAGCGAAGCCGGGTGAAATCGCCTACGCCTCAGCAGGCAATGGCACGCCGAACCATCTGCTTGGCGAAATGTTGAAGACGCAGGCCGGCATCAATCTTCTGCACATTCCCTACAAGGGCGCCTCGGCATCGGCGACCGACCTGATGGCAGGTCGCGTACCGATTGCCTTTCAAAGCATGCCCTCGGTGATTGCATTCGTGAAAGCAGGCAAGATGACTCTGCTTGGCGTTGCCAATGAGAAGCGCACGCGATTTCTGCCTGATGTACCGGCGATGAGCGAAACGCTGCCTGGCTTTGGCACCACGCCGTGGTATGGCTTGTTTGCACCGGTTGGAACGCCGAAAGCGCTGATCACCCGTATCCATGCCGAAACGGTGAAGGCGCTCAACGCGAAAGATCTGCAGGACAAGCTCGCCCAACAAGGTGCCGAAATCCTCCACAGCACGCCTGAGGCCTTCGCCGCGCTGGTGAAAGATGAGCTGCCAAAGTGGGCCAAGATCGTTAAGGATTCCGGCGCGCAGATCGACTGACCGGTGCGGGTAACCACGCGGTCATTGCCGTTGCGAGCGGAGCCCTTTACGGTGCTTGGTGTGGACTTCACCTCCGCGCCGCGCCGTGGCAAGCCGATCACAGTCGCTGTCGGAACCTTGCAACCCGATGCATTCGTTCTCGAGGCGATCGAGCTCGCGCAGGATTTCGAAGCCTTCGAGAGCATCCTCGAACGACCCGGACCATGGATTGCGGGCATCGATGCCCCATTCGGACTGCCACGCGAAGCGGTACGCGATCTCGGTTGGCCACTGCAATGGGACGCACTCGTCAGACATTGCGCGACAATCGGCAAAATACAATTTCGTGCCGCATTGGATCGCTATCGTGAGAGCCGTCCAGTAGGCAATCGCTATGCGCATCGCCGCACCGATCGACCGGCGGGTTCGCATAGCCCGCTGAAGCTCGTCAATCCGCCGGTTGGCCTCATGTTCCTTGAGACCGCGCCGCGTTTGTTGGCGGCGGGTGTTTCAATCCCTGGGGTCCATGCCGGCGACGCTGATCGCATCGCAATCGAGGCCTACCCGGGCTACGCGGCCCGCACAATGGTCCGCACATCCTATAAATCGGACGAGCGAAAAAAACAAACACCCGAACGCCTGCATGCGCGCCAACGCATGGTGGATATTCTGCTGCAAGATGGCGGACCATTCGGCTTTCGCCTCACCACGGACCAGACCATGCAGACCAAGCTCACCGACGATGCGAGCGGCGATCACCTCGATGCGGTGCTCGCTGCATTACAAGCTGCATGGTCTCTGCGGCGTGCCAACGATCAGTTCGGCATGCCGGCTGGCATCGATCCGCTGGAAGGCTGGATCGCGACCGTGCCGCGCGAGGACCCACCGGCATGAAGATTTCTGCCATCACCATCGATCTCGACGAAACGCTATGGCCGGTCGCGCCGGTCATCGCCAAAGCGGAAGCCGCCCTCGTTACCTGGATGCGCACTCACGCACCGGTCGTCGCGGAACGATTTCCGCCACCTGCGATGCGTGCGCTGCGCGATCAGATCATCACGCAGGTCGAGCCCCATCGCCAGAGCGATATGGGACATGTACGGCGCACCGCAATCGCTCACGCGCTGCAATCGGTCGGCGACGATCCGGCCAAGGCGCAGCAAGCTTATGCAGTCTTTGATGCCGCACGACAAGAAGTGGAATTGTTCGAGGATGCGATCCCGGCGCTCCTCGCGCTGGGTGCGCGCTATCCGATCCTCGCGCTGTCAAATGGCACCGCCGATATCCATCGCACCGGACTTGGTCACCATTTTGTGGGCGCGCTATCAGCGGGCGAAATTGGTATTAGCAAACCCGATCCGCGCATCTTTCATGCTGCCTGCGAGCGACTTGGCTATGCACCGGCTGAAGTTCTACATATTGGTGATGATGCCATGCTCGATGTCGATGGCGCCCTCGCGGCCGGCATGAAGGCGGTGTGGCTCAACCGGTCTGGCGCAAAGTGGCCGCTCACCCGACGCCCCGATCGCATAGTGAATGGCCTTGCGGAAATTGCGGTGTGGCTCGCTGGTCACGGCGCCTAATTTTCATCAGCGATGCGATAACGCGCCCCTGCTCAGGTCAATTCAGGGCAATTGCCAACAGGCCGTCATTCGTTAGAGAAGACACGATGCGCCTGGGATGTTACGGTATGAGGACTCGCGTGCAGTGTTGTACCGTTGCCGACGTCGGCGCATGCGCCCGGTGACGACAACAGCCGCCCGGCCACACCAGCAATCGAACCAAGAATTCATTCATCCATGGGCGCCCCGCCAGACCTGACCGAATCCTCGTTGCGAGAAATCGCGCGGAATGCCAACGCGACCGAGGCGGAAGTCGTCGAGCGTTTGGGTGCGATCGTGCCGTTCGATACCATCGCCGAGCGCGTCATAGAGCGTGAGGCCCTCGCACTGGCCGAAGCGGTCCGGAATTTCCGCCCATCCGGACTCTCGGCCGAAGCGTTTCTTGGTCATTTTGGCTTAGCAACCCGCGAAGGCATCGCGCTCATGTGCCTCGCCGAATCGTTGCTGCGCATTCCCGATAGCCCGACCGCCGATCGTCTGCTCGCCGACAAATTAGCCGGAACCGATTGGACGCCCCAAGAAGCCGACGAAAGTTTTTTGCTCAATGCCGCGACTTGGGGCCTCATGCTCACCGGCCGGCTGTACGACTGGCGCGCCGAGGGACGCGGCGGTATCGGCTCGTCGCTCGCCAGTGCGGTGAAGCGTCTTGGCGAACCGGTGGCGCGCACCGCCGTGCGACAAGCGATGCGGATCATGGCGGTCCAGTTCATTACCGCCGAGCGCATCGAAGACGCGGTTGCCGCCGCGCCCACCAAAGAAGCCGCGGGATTTCGCTTTTCATATGACATGCTGGGCGAAGCGGCGAAGACCGAAGCCGATGCGGGGCGCTACTTCGAGGCTTATCGCCAAGCGATCGGCGCAGTGGGCGGTGGATTTTCGGAACGCCCGCCCTTTGAACGCGCAGGCATTTCGGTCAAGCTCTCCGCCTTGCATCCCCGGTTTGAGCCGGCCAAGCGGGACCGCATCATGGCGGAGTTGCTGCCGCGCCTGAGGAGTCTCGCGATCGCGGCCAAGACCGGTGGCGTACCGCTCACCATCGATGCGGAAGAATCCGATCGGCTCATCCCGACCCTTGAATTGTTCGAGACGATTGCTGGCGATCCGGCGCTTGCCGAATGGGACGGCCTTGGCATCGCGGTGCAGGCGTATTCGAAACGCGCCTACAGCGTCTGTGAATGGTTGATATCGCTGTCAAAGCGAAGCGGCAGGCGCATTCCGGTGCGTCTCGTGAAAGGCGCGTACTGGGACACCGAGATCAAGCATGCCCAGGTGCAGGGACTCGCCGACTATCCCGTCTTCACCAAGAAGGCCGCCACCGATCTGTCATATCTCGCCTGCGCGCATCGATTGTTGAGCGCACCCAAGCAGATCTATCCGGCGTTCGCCACGCACAACTGCCATACGGTCGCCGCGGTCTTGCATCTCGCGCGAGACGTCCATGGCACCAGTGAATTTGAATTCCAGAAACTGCAGGGCATGGGCGATGCGCTGTATGAATCGTTGATGAGCGATGCCGCACGGCGAACACCGGTGCGGGTGTATGCACCGATCGGCAGCCATCGCGACCTCCTCGCATATCTGGTACGCCGCATGCTGGAAAATGGCGCCAACAGTTCCTTTGTCCACCAGATTACCGACACCAAAGTGCCGCTTGAGCAACTCGTCGCCAATCCGCGCTCGCGCCTGACCAAGCCGTACACGAGCAATCCGCGCGTACCGCTGCCAGCGTACATCTTTGCTGATCGGCGCAATTCAAAGGGCGTGGACCTCGCCGATGACGCGATCCGCGCGAACATCCGCAGTCGCATCGTCGAAGACCGCAAGGCGTCGATGATTGAAAAGCCGGCGCCCCCCCACGATGGTTATCCGCGAACCCGCCAACATCGAATACACGGTCGGCACCTTTTCGCCTAATACGCAAGAACAACTGGTCAGCATGATCGAAGACGCCCAGCTCGCATTCAAGAGCTGGTCAAGCCAGACCGCTGATGTACGCGCCAGTCTGCTGGAGCGGACCTCCCGGCGCGTCGAAGAAAACTGGCTGGAGTTGGTGTCGCTCCTGGTGCGCGAGGCGGGCAAAACCTACGGCGACGCCGTTTCGGAAGTTCGCGAAGCGGTTGATTTTCTACGCTACTACGCCGTTGAAGCACGCCGGCTATTTGGCGCGCAAGCGGTCTTACCCGGCCCCACCGGTGAGCGCAACACGATCTCGTGGCATGGACGTGGCGTGTTCGCCTGCATCAGCCCTTGGAATTTTCCGCTCGCGATTTTTACCGGTCAGATCGCTGCCGCATTGGCGGCCGGCAACACGGTCATCGCCAAACCCGCGGAACAGACGCCGTTGATTGCGCAACGCATGATCGAGCTCTTCCACAGCGCCGGCATCCCGAAAGACGCCCTAGCCTTGGCGCTGGGCACCGGCGAAGCCGTCGGTGCGACCCTCGTCGCGAATTCGCGCATTGCCGGTGTCGCCTTTACCGGTTCGGTGCCCGTCGCACAGCGCATCAACCGCTCGCTCGCCGCGCGCGAAAGCGCGATCGTCCCGCTCATCGCCGATGACCGGTGGGCTCAATGCAATGATCGTGGACTCCTCGGCGCTGCCCGAACAAGTGGTCGCCGACGCCATCACCTCCGCCTTTCAAAGCGCCGGACAACGCTGCTCCGCATTGCGAATCCTGGCCTTGCAGTCATCGACGGCTGAGCGGACGATCGAAATGCTGGGCGGAGCCATGCGCGAGTTGAAGCTGCATGATCCGGGGCAACCCGACACCGATGTCGGACCAGTGATCGATCCGCATGCACTCTCTATGCTTGCGCATTATCGGGCGAAGATTGCAGCCCTTGGCAAGCAGATCGGCGAAGTCCCCGTCCAACCGAACGCGCCGCGCGGCTTCTATTTCCCACCGGTTGCCTTCGAAGTCCCGATCGATGCGCTCCCCGATAGCGAAGTGTTTGGGCCGATCCTGCATATCGTTCGCTACGAACCAAGCGAACTTCCCACGCTCTTGCAAAAGCTCGCCGACAGGGGCTTCGGATTGACGCTTGGGATTGCCAGTCGCATCGATCGATTCATCGATGAGGTCACCAGCATCCTGCATGCGGGCAACACCTATGTGAATCGCAACATGATCGGCGCAGTCGTAGGCGTGCAGCCGTTCGGCGGTGAAGGCCTGTCAGGGACCGGCCCCAAGGCGGGTGGACCGAACTACCTCACTCGATTTGCCACGGAACGGACGCTCACCATCAACACCACGGCGATCGGCGGGAATGCGGCGTTGTTGAGTGAGGGGTAGCGCAGCGCGCTGCGCGTGAAGGGCGAAATACCTTACCTCCTGTGACTAGGACGGTCGCTCCGCGCGGCGATTACGATGCCGGCGAGCAGCAGCACCATTCCACCGACCTTCACCATGCCGACCTCTTCGCCGAGCAGCCACCACGCGAAGATCGTCGAACCGATCGGTTCACCGAGGATGGCAACCGCCACCACCGTCGCGGGGAAATACTTCAGCGACCAGTTGAACGCGCTATGTCCGAGTAGTTGCGGACCGATCGCCAGCGCAATTACGATGAGCCATGCCATCGCGCCAATCGTTACGAGTGGTGCCGACAACAGCGCAGCAGTCACCACCAGACAAATCGCCGCCACACCATAGACGACGCCAATATAAGCGAGCAAGCTCATGCCGGAACGCAGGCGCCGGCCGATCAAGAGATAACCGCACATCGCAAGCGACCCAATCAAGGCAAGCCCATTGCCCAACGCCGGATTGGGCGCGGATGTCGTCGCGATGTTTTCATCGGCCAGAAAAATCACCGCGCTGCCCGCGAGCGCCATACCGATGGCGATGATCGTTCGCGAGGTCGGCTGTTCACGCAAGAACAACCACGCGCCAAGCCCGATCCAGATCGGATTGGTCGTCACCAAAGCGACGCTTGAAGCCACCGAGGTAAATTCAAGCGAAAGAATCCAGGAGGCGAAATGCATCGCGAGGAAAGCGCCGGCACCGATGGCAAGCAGCCAATCGCGTCGCTTCAGTTGCGCAAGTTCGTCGCGGCGGGTTGCCAGGACTGCGGGCAGCAAAATGAGCGCTGCGATGGCAAGCCGCAGCGCGGCGACCGAAATAGCCGGGAGACCTTCCGCCATCGCGAAACGAATCAGGATCGAGGCCGTCGAAACCATCAACACGCCGACACCAAGCACCGTCAATGCAACCGCGCGCGTCACGCCCATGGCGCATCAGCAATCGGGCTTAAAGCAAGCGGGCCTAAATTCTTCACGCCCACTCAATCGCGCAACAACGCGGCAAGCATCGGATCAAGACCTGTTGTGGGCGTCACGGCACCGAGTGGCATGCGCTCGTAGTGAACCGGTGCGCCACGCGCGAGCCGCTCGGCATGCCGTGCGCCGGTGATGATGTTGTCGATGAGCGCGACATCGACATGCGGCTGGACCCGCGCAGCCAAACCCGCCAAACCCGCGCCGCCCAAAATGACCGCTTCGGCACCATCAACTTGCGCTGCCTTTCGGCATTCGTCGGCCAGTTGTTGAATAGCGGCATCCGGATCGGCGGCGATTTGCACCCCGGTCAACGCGAGCGTTCGTACGCTCACGAGCGATTCCGAAAACCCCAGCGCTTCGGCCAATCGATAGAGCATCGGCGCCCAGCGCGGCCCACCCGTCACGATCGAGAAGCGCGCTGCGCTATTGGCCGCTTCATTCATCGATGCTTCGGCCAGGCCAATGACTGGAACGTTTGCAATCTCCCGCAGCGCGAAAAGACCAGGATCACCAAAGCAGGCGAGCAACACAGCATCCACACCTTGCGCGTTCTTTGCATAGGCCTCGAGCGCCGCATGCCCGGCAATCGCATAGCCCGCTTCGGCGGAGATATAGCGCGCGCCGAATTGACCGGTCACCGGCCTCCATTGGATGTCTGAGCCAACCGCGCGTTCGAGATGACCGGCCACTAAATTAGTGATGACGGCCGTCGTATTCGGATTGATCGCAAGGATTACCGGCATCGTGCGTTCTCCCTACGATCGCTTTGTGATGCGGTTCAAACCGACGCCTGCGCGGTCGCGTCAACCCGAAAACACCGCACGACATGCGCGTCCTTCACGCTGACTGCAGGCGGCGCGCCTGCCGCACATTCGCTGTTTGCCAATCCGCACCGCGGTGCGAATGCACAACCCGGAGGCAGATTTGCCAAGTCCGGTGGACTGCCCGCGATCGCCGGCAGCCGGTTGCCGGTCAGCCGACCGCCATGCGCGCGCGTCGAAAGCAAGCCGATCGTATAGGGATGACGAGGCGAACGAATCACATCGCGAACATTGCCGATCTCGACAATGCGTCCGGCATACATGACCGCGATGCGATCAGCGACTTCAACCCCGACGCTGATGTCATGCGTGACAAAAATCATCGAAAGACCAAGCTCGCGCTGCAACTCACGCAGCAACAGCAGAATCTGGACTTGCACTGTCGCATCGAGCGCCGTGGTCGGTTCATCGGCCAACAAGATCTTGGGATTGCATGACAAGGCGAGCGCGATCATCGCGCGTTGCCGCATGCCGCCGGACATTTCATGCGGATACGTATCGAGCCTGCGTTCCGGGCTTGGAATGCGCACGCGTTCAAAGAGGTTCAACGCGCGCTTGCGGGCATCGCTCGCGGAAATCGTTTCATGCTTGAGAATCGCTTCGATGATTTGATGACCAACCGAATAGACCGGGTCGAGTGCCAGCATCGGCTCCTGAAAAATCATCGACACATGCTTGCCGCGAAAATCTGCCAGTGCCGCGCCCTTCAACGCCATCACATCGATACCGGCGGCGGTAATGCGTCCCTCGATCTTGGTCTTGTTTTCCTGATGCAGCCTTAGCACCGAACGAAGGGTAACGCTCTTGCCCGAGCCCGATTCGCCAAGCAGTGCAACGACTTCCCCACGCCTGAGCGTGAGATCCACCCCATCGACCGCGCGCACCGGCTTTGCCCCACCGGTAAACGTAACGCGTAGGTCCTCGATCTGGAGGATGTGCTCGTCGTTGCTCATCACGCCACAACCTTCTCGCTCGCACCGGACTTCGAGTGCTCACCACCTAGCGGCACCATATGGCAAGCCGCCGCATGATCCGTGCCGGCCGCATGCAGCGCGGGTTCGCTCCTTGAACACACCGCCTCAGCGAATACACAACGCGTATGAAAGCGGCAACCCGGCGGCGGATCAATTGGATTCGGTGGATCCCCCGCGAGTGGCGCTCGTTCCGTGCGCTTATCGGGATCCATCGAAAGAAGCGAGCCCAACAACGCGCTCGTATAAGGATGGCGACTCTTGGTGTAAAGCGATTCGGTCGGGCCCAGCTCCGCAACCTTGCCCAAATACATCACCAGCACGCGCGTGGCCATGAAGCGCACGACTTCGAGATCGTGACTGATAAAGAGATAGGTAAGGCCGAACGCCTCCTTCAGATCGAGCAATAAGTTCAGCACTTGCGCCTCGACCGATTTGTCGAGCGCCGAGACCGCCTCATCGAGAATCAGAATGCGCGGTTCGAGCGCCAGCGCGCGCGCGATATTCACGCGCTGACGCTGCCCACCCGACAGCTCATGCGGGAACCGACCGGCAAACCGAATCGGATCAAGGCCCACGCGGTCAAGCAGCGAGCGCGCGCGCTGCACGGCGTCGCGCATCGACAAGCCATGTACCGTCGGCCCAAACGCGATCGATTCTTCGACCGTGAGCCGCGGGTTGAGTGAGGCATAGCTATCCTGAAATACCATCTGCACTTGGCGATGGAATTCCTTGAGCGGCAGCGAAGGCGATCCGACGATCTTGCCGTCGAAGCGTACCGTTCCGGCAGTCGGCGTAATGAGCCCCATCAACAGGCGTGCGGTCGTCGATTTACCGCAACCCGATTCACCGACGATGCCAAGCGTCTCGCCGGCATGAACGTCGAACGCGATATCGTCAACCGCGTAGACCGAACTGGTCGGACGGCCAAAGAGTCCGGTCTTCACCGGGAAGTGTTTTTTGAGGCCGGCTACTTGCAGAAGTGCGGCGGCCTTTTCGAGTTCGACGGAAGACATGCGTTTAGCTCTTCACGTCCATGGCCGACCTTAGTCCGTCGGTTAAGAGATTAAACGCGATCGACGTAATAAAGATCATGACTCCAGGCAAGGCGCAAAGCAGCGGCTGGGTATACATCGCTGTGCGCAGGGTATTGAGCATGAGGCCCCAATCGGGTTCGGGTGGCTTCACGCCGAGCCCTAGAAACGACAGACCCGAGGCGAGAATCATTGACACCGCAATCAGGCTCATCGCATACACAAAGATGGGGCCCATCACATTGCCAAGCACGTGCTTGCGGATGATCAGGAACGCGCCGGCGCCGCTCGCCCGAGCGGCTTCGACGAAGTCGCGTGTACGGACCCCGGTCGTGACGCTTTCTGCCACCCGCGCGATCGGCGGAATGAACACCAAGGTGAGCGCAATCAAGCCGTTGCCGATGCCCGCGCCTAACGCACCGGCCAGCGCCACCGCGAGCAGCACCGATGGAAAAGCAAAGAAGACATCGACGGTGCGCATCAAGATGGTATTGGTCCAGCCACCCAGATAACCCGCTACGACGCCGATCGTCGTGCCAAGAAACAATGCGAGGAACACCGGCGTTACGCCCATGAAGAGCGATATGCGCGCGCCATAGATGAGGCGAGTGAGCATGTCCCGCCCGAGTTCGTCGGTGCCAAGCAAGTACCCGGGCGAGCCGGGTGGACGCAGTCTGCGCAATGACATCCCTTGGTAGGGGTCTTGCGGGGCGATGAGCGGCGCGAAAATTGCCATCAAAATCAGCGCCAGCACGACGATCCCCGCCCCCACCGCGACCGGGTCGCGGCGAAAGCGCATCCATACGTTGGCCCAATAGCCGGGCGATCGGATGATCGGCTCTAACATCTGGGTGGCCATGAACATGCCGTCAGGCTCGCTGGATACGCGGATCGAGCGATGTTTGCATCACATCGACCGCGAGATTGAGCACAACGAAAAATAGTGCGAGCACCAGAATCGTGCCCTGCAGGAGCGGCAGATCGCGCTGAAAAATAGCATCGTTCAACAACAGGCCTGATCCCGGCCAGGCAAAAACGGTCTCGATCAGGATCGAACCGCCCAATAAGTATCCCAGTTGAATGCCCATGACCGCAAGCGCGGTGGGCGCGGCGTTCTTCACGACATGTTGAAAGACGCCGAATTCACTCAACCCTTTGGCCCGCAGGCCAACGATGAACTCTTGACTCAAGGTTTCCGCAACCAACGCCCGCACCGTGCGAGCGATAATCCCCATTGGAATCACCGACATCGTTATGGCCGGCAAAATGAGATGGCGCACATGCTCCCAGTTCCACTTCCATGCGTCCGAGCCGCCGGGTCCGGCGCCGGTCGGCGGCAACCAGCCAAGGGTCGCAGCGAAGATAATCACCAGCACCATGCCAAGCCAATAGTGCGGCACCGATACGCCGAATACCGAGAGCGCGGAGGCGGTCTTGTCGATCCAGGTGTCGCGAAAGTAGCCGGCCACAAAACCAAATAGCGTGCCAAGCACGAAGCCAATCACTGTTGCGACCGCCGCCAGCATGAAGGTATTGCCGACCGCTTTCGACACTTCGAGAATCACCGGACGCCCGGTGCGAATCGACGTGCCAAGATCGCCTTGCGCGACACGGATCACCCACTTTGCGAATTGCTCGTAATACGGACGATCAAAACCATAGAGCGCGATCATCTGCTCACGGAGCTGTTGCGAGGCATCGGGCGGTAATACCGAAACAAGCGGATCGCCGGGGGCGACATGGACCAGCGCGAAGCAAACGATCGCCACGCCAATCAGAATCGGCAGCGTGAGGAGAATCCGCTTCAACGCGTAAAGGACCATGACCGATGATCAATCCGCGCGACCCGCGCACGGGTCGCCTGTTGAATAAGCCGCGCGATGCATCACCTCGCGCCCCCGCCTGGCGCGTGATGATCGACAACTAGCGGGCAACCCGGCCAATAGCATTCCCATTAGAAATCCGGGCGCACCAGCGCGCGAATTTCTACATGCTCATCGTGGCGATATCGATGAACCAGCTCTTTGGCTGCACGACGCCTTTGACTCTCGTGCTCATCGCACGAGGACCCACATCATGGCCAACCCAGAGGAACGGCGCCTCCTCCACAATCCGTGCATGCAGACGGGCCAGCGCCGCGTCGCGCCCTTTGTCATCGAACGAAGTGCGCGCCTTCATGATGAGATCGTCGAATTCCGCGTTGCCGAAGTAACCCCAGTTGTTCGACACCGGCGGAAAGGTCTTGGTCGAGGTGAAGCGCACCATCGCGAAGAACGGATCCATCGCGGCGAACGACACGTTGGTGGCATGCGCGCCGCGCGATTTCGGATCCTTCGCACCTTCACGCCAATTGGTAAAGAGCGCATTCCATTCGACGACATCGAGTTCCACATCGAAGTAGCACTCTTTCAGCGCCTGCTGGAGATATTCGTTCATCGGCAGCGGTTGCATCTGGCCCGAACCCGAGGCCGATGTAATCGTCTTCACTTTAAGACGCTTGGTGGCGGAGAACCCAGCCTCTGACATCAGCTTGCGCGCGGCAGGCAAGTCATACTTGATGTCGAACTTAGGATTACCCCACCACGGATGTCCCGGCGCCACGGTGCCCTTCGGCACTTCCATGAGTCCACCAAGCGCCTGCTTCAGCTCTTCGCGATTGACACAAAGATTGGCGGCTTGGCGCACCCGCTTGTCGAGCCATGGCGAGCCTTCGGCAAAAGAGAATTGCCACGGCCACACATGCGGCTGCGCATTGGTGTAGACGGTAAAGCCCTTTTGCTTGATCTGCGGGACGGCATCGGGCGCCGGGTTTTCAATCCAATCGACTTGGCCCGATAGCAACGCAGCAGTGCGCGCATTGGCTTCTGGCATCGGCAGCAATACCACGCGATCAATCTTCGGTCGGCGCTGCACATTCCAGTAGGTATCGTTCTTTACGTATTCAACCCGCTCGCGCGGCGAGAACTTCGCCATCTTGAATGGGCCAGAACCCGACGCATCCGCGGCGAATGCGGCCCAGGCCTGTCTGGCACGCTCTGCCGGATCGCTCACCGAACCTAGCGCGTCATATTTCTTCTGCCAATGGGCAGGCGAGGCGATGAAAAGATTGGTCAGATTGAGCGGCAGGAAGCTGTCGGGCTCTTTGGTGGTGAGTTCGACCGTGAAGTCGTCAATCCGACGCGCCGACACGAGGTTCGGCATGCGAGAGAGCGTGACACCGATTTGATCGGGCGCGAAGTGGCGCGCTTCTTTGTTGAGCACCTTATCGACATTCCAGACGATTGCGTCAGCCTTGAGATCCGTACCATCATGGAACTTCACACCCTGTCGTAGCCGGAAGATCCACTTGGTCTTGTCGGCATCGGTCACGCGCCACTCGGTGGCAAGGCCCGGGATCAGCACGCTTGGCTTATCGGCCGAAGAGAGGTCCCAATGCGTGAGTGCATCGAACAATGGAATGCCGGTGAAGCGATTGCCTTCGAAACCCTGGTCGGGTTGCCCGGAGGTCTTCGGAATATCGGCGGCGGTCATGCCGATACGCAGCGTCGATTGGGCGGTCGCGGCCATGGACGCGGCCGACATCGCCAACGCGACGACTGTCATGCGCAAATAGGGGGAAGCAGTCATGTACAAACTCCTCATTTTGAAAGTCGGGACGGCGCGGTTGATTCCAGGTTGCACATCCACCCGGAGCGCCGACGCGTTCTAGTATATTGCGATCCAATCATCAATGGTGCATTGCCACACGCTTTCCCGCGGCGGGTTGGACCCCGCCTGCCATGGATGCGTCGTCCAGAGCACCTGAATAGTGCGCCCACGTGGCTGGACGCACCTTAACGCAGCATGAATAAGGAGTGACCATGGCAGCAAGAAACCCACTCGACGGCTTTAGCGTCGATCGCGCATCGATTCGCTACATCGGACAGGACCTGCAACGCCCCGAGTGCATTCTCGCTGAGCCCAATGGCGATCTGTGGGCGGCCGACGCACGCGGTGGCGTGATGCGCATCCGCCCGGGCGGCAGCCAATCGCTGATCAGTCAGAAACTGGAAAAGAAATTCGCCGTTACGGGTGATCTGGAATCGCGCTTTACCCAGGGCACGTTGCCGAACGGACTGGCCTTTGCCAAGAATGGCGACATCCTGATCTCGAATTTCGGCACCGATCTTTTGGAGGTCATGACGCGGACCGGTGAGACCCGCACGCTGTATGACCGCATCGATGGCAAGCCGATCGGCAAGGTCAATTTCGTTTTGCGCGATTCAAAGGATCGCATCTGGCTCACCGTTTCCACGATGGTCAATCCCTGGACGGCGGCCGCCGCAAAGCGCGTGAAAGATGGCTATCTCGCGCTGGTCGATGAGAAAGGCATTCGCATCGTCGCCGAAGGTTTCTACTTCACCAATGAAGTCCGCATGGACGCCAAGGAAGAGTGGATCTATATTGTCGAGACCACCGGACCTAACATTACCCGCATGCGGGTACAGGCCGATGGCTCGCTCACCAGCCGCGAGGTCTTCGGTCCCAGCCATCTCGGCGGCTATCCTGATGGCATCGCCTTCGACTCGTTCGGCAATCTCTGGTGCACCTTGGTGATGGTCGATCGCCTCATCGCACTCACCCCAAGTGGCGATCTCAAGGTTCTGCTCGATGACGGGGATCCGGTCGCCAGCGCCGCATTCATGGCGCATGCCGATCGCGGCACGCTGACCAGCGAAATGATGTTCGCGACCCAAGGCACGATCGCGCCATGGATGGCGAGTGTCACATTCGGCGGGGTTGACCTCCGGACCGTCTATCTGGGCAGCCTGCGCGGCACCCGTATCCCTTACTTTCAGTCGCCGGTCGCCGGGCTGCCGATAGTGCATTGGCGCTAACAGAGCGTTGGGCCAATTTACTCCGGCGTAATCCCCGCCGCGCGGATCACATTGCCCCAGCGCGTAATTTCCTCGGGCAGGAATTTCGCAAGGAACTCAGGCGTACGTCTCGCTGCAGGCACGATCTCAAGCCCCAGATCTTCCAGTCGTTTTCTGGTCGCGGGGTTGTCCAGCATGTCGTTCATCGCCTTGTTCAGGCGACGCACGATTGCATCTGGCGTGCCCTTGGGCAGGAAGAACGCGTTCCACACGCTTGCCTCTGCGCCGGCCAAGCCCTGCTCGCCAGTGGTGGCCAGCTCCGGAATGATCGAGACCCGTCGTTCCGCCATCACCGCGATCCCTTTCACCGTCTGCGCTTTGGCCTGTGCGGCGCCGGTCTGAATCGTGTCGCACATGAAGTCAATGCGACCGCCGATCAAGTCCTGCATCGCGGGCCCCGCACCACGATACGGAATGTGAGTGATTTCGACACCCATCGTCTTGACGAGAATCGCGCAGGGCAGATGCGTTCCCGATCCCACGCCCGCCGAGCCGAATTGCATCTTGGCGTGATTCGCCTTGGCATAGGCGATGAATTCGCGCAGATTGTTCGCGGGCAGATCCTTCCTAGCAATCAGGATGCGCGGTGAATCGGTGACGAGCCCGACCGGTGCAAAGTCGGTCATCGCGTTATAGGGTGGCTTCTTGTACAGCGCCTGTGAATGCGCATGCGTGCCGGTATTGCCGATGAGGAATGTGTAGCCATCAGGCTCGGCACGCGCGACGCGCGCTGAACCCACCATGCCCGCCGCCGCGCCGACATTTTCGGCGATGATGGTCTGGCCAAGCAGTTCGCCGATTTGCTGCGCCTGAATGCGTGCACTCGCATCGACGCCGCCGCCCGGTGCAAAGGGAATGATCAGCGTAATCGGCTTCGTGGGCCAAGTCTGCGCGATCGCACCGTGCAACCCGGCGAATAATCCAAGCACTGCTACGGCCACCCATCTCAGCACGATTCGATTCACGGCAAATACCCTCCCCCATTGACATGAATGGCCTGCCCGGTCACATAGCGTGAGTCCGGGCCGCACAGCATGCGCACCATGGCCGCAAGCTCTTCGGGTTCACCACGCCTGCCGATCGGTGGAATGGCCTTGCGCTCTTCCGATCGATCGGGCGCACCGGGCAGTCCGCGCACCGTATCGATCGAGCCAGGCACCACGCAATTCACTGTTATGCCGTCGGCCGCCAGATCGATGGCCATCGCTTTGGTCATCCCGGCAATGCCCGCCTTGGCGGTGATCACATGCACGCGTTCGCGCGCCCCTTTGTGGCCGGACTGCCCGCCGATGTGGACAATCGCGCCGCCGCCCGCGCGAATCAGATGCGGCAACACCGCTTGGCTGCAAAGGAAAGCGCCATCCAACACCGTGCGCATGACATGCTGCCATTCGTCGAGTTTGATGTCGGCAAAGCGCGCCTCCATGCGCACCGCGGCATTGTTGACGAGGATGTCCAGCCGGCCGAAGCGCTTCACCGTGGCTTCGACCATCGCGGCAACCGCGTTGGGGTCGGTGACATCGGCATAGTGAATCGCCGCCTCGCCGCCCGCGCCTTCGATCATCGCGAGCGTCGCTTCGGCATCCGAACGAGAGGTCCGCGCATTAATCATGACCTTCGCACCACCCGCGGCGAGCGAACGCGAAATTGCACGTCCAATGTTTCTTGCGCCACCGGTGACGAGCGCGACCTTGCCCGCCAGCTCGCGGCCCGGCGTCATGCCTGCCGTTCCTTGCTTGACTTCGATGCTTGACACGCGCTCTCCTCGATGTCGCGGTACGATGAAACGCTCGTCGAGCATCCGCCCCGCCAAAGCACCATCGTCGCATACGTTTCGGAACTTCGCCCCACTATGAAGATGTCTCCATTCCAGCTTGTATGCTCGCTCGTGTTGGCCGTCATCGGACCATCGGTCATGGCCCAAGGCTTTCCGGCCAAGCCGGTCCGCTTGATCGTGCCGTTTCCGGCCGGCGGCGCGGTCGACACAGTCGCGCGCCTAGTTGGTCAGAAGCTAGGTGGCGTTTGGAACCAGCAGGTCCTGGTGGAAAACCGCGCCGGCGCAGGCGGCAATATCGGCGCCGATGCGGTGGCCAAAGCAGCTGCCGATGGCTATACGCTGCTCATCACGACCAACGGCCTGGCGATCAGTCCAAGCCTCTACCGGAAACTGCCATTTGATCCGGTCAAAGATTTTGCCGCCGTCACCCAACTTACCGCCTCGTATTTGGCATTGGCGGTCAATCCCAAGCTCGGCGCGCAAACAGTGAGAGAACTCGTCGAGCTTGCCAAAGCGAAACCGGGCAGCATCAGTTATGGCTCGACCGGCCTGGGCGTTGCACCGCATCTCGTGATGGAGTTGTTCAAAGCCGCCACCGGCACCGACATGCTGCATGTCCCGTACAAGGGCGATGCGCAGGTCGGACCGGCGCTTGTGAGTGGCGAAGTGCAAGCAGCGTTTCTGCCGCCTTCGGCGATCGTCGGACATGTCAAAGCCGGGCGACTACGCGCCTTAGCAGTAACAAGCGGGGGACGAGCGAGCGCGCTACCGGAAGTACCGAGCATTATCGAAGCGGGTTTCCCGAAAGCGGAATATGCCGGATGGCTCGGCGTACTCGCACCGGCGCAAACGCCACGTGAGACGATTCAACGCATTCAGCGCGATATCGCCGCGGTGCTCGCGCAGCAGGATATGAAAGATCGCCTGCCCACCTTAGGCTATGAGCCGGTCGGCACCACGCCCGAGCAGTTCGATACGCGCTTCAAAGCCGATGTCGCGGTGTTTGCGAAATTGATTCAGGATACGCGGATCCCGATGCAGGAATAAGCATGTTGCGAATTGTTTTGGCGGTGATACGCTGCAACACATTCAACCAAGGAGCGACTCATGCAACGAAGCGACGTTCGGATTACCGCATCAGGTGGCGGTTCTTTTGACTGCTACGTGGTCGCCCCGGAGGGAACCAAGAAGACACCCGCGATCGTGCTTGCTTCGGCGATCCATGGCGTCACGCCCACGCTTCGCGCGATGGCCGATGAGTTCGCAGCGCACGGCTATCTCGCTGCCGCGCCCGATTTGTTCTGGCGCACGGTGCCCGGTCCATTGGGCCGCGATGATCCCCGCACGACCGGTCGCGGGCAGCCGCGCCTTGAGGTAATCAAAAAAGGCGAGGCGGACATGGCCGATACGCTCGCACTCGTCAAGAAACACGCACTTTGCAATGGCAAGGTGGCCGCGATCGGTTATTGCTTCGGTGGTCCGTACGCATTGCTCGGACCGGCACACCTTGGCTATGACGCCGGCATCTCGTGTCATGGCACGCAGATGCTCGATTACATCGACGCGCTCGAAGGCTTGAAAAAACCGGTGTGTATCATCTGGGGCGATGAGGATCACGCGGCGCCGCCACCGGTGCTGGAGGCCTATCGCAAAGCGACCACACCGATGTCAAACGTGGGGCTGCATATTTTTCCGGGCGTGCAGCATGGCTACATGTTCAACGACAATCCGAAAGCCTATGACGCGAAGACCTATGAATTCTCGGTCGCCAAAACGCTCGCGATTCTCGACAAGCTGCGAACTTATTGAGCGTTCAATTCCCCTCTCCCCGGCCCTCCCGCAGTGGGGCGAGGGTGACGTCAGTCGATCTTCGCGCCTGACGATCGCACCACCTTTGCCCAGGTCGCGACTTCCTCTTTGATCTTCGCGGCGTACTCGGCGGGCGAATTGGTCACCGGATCGGCACCCTGATCGCTGAGATACTTGCTCATGGTGGGCTCGCGCACGATGCGAACGACCGCCGCATTGATCTTGTCGACGATCGCGGGCGCCAAGCCGGCCGGACCGACCAGTCCATGAAAATTGCTCGCTTCGAAACCGGGCAGTCCAGCTTCGGCCATGGTGGGCACATCGGGCAGCGCGGGGATCCGTTGTGCGGTGCTCACCCCAAGCACCTTCAGCTTGCCAGCCTTGATATGCGGCACCGCTTGCGGCGCGGTGGCGAAGGTCAAGGACACCTGTCCACCCAGTAGATCGTTCATCGCCTGCGGACCGCCTTTGTAGGGGATGTGCACCATGTTCGTCACCGTCATCGCCTTGAACATTTCTCCGGCTAGATGCGGCAGGCTGCCGTTGCCCGCGGACGCATAGTTCAAACCGCCCGGACGTTGCTTGAGGAGCGCGATCAATTCCTTGAGATCATTGATCGGCACCGAGGGATGCACGACCAGCACCGAAGCGGTGACTGCCATCAAGGTAATCGGTGCAAAATCCTTGATCGGATCATAGGCAAGCTTGGGGTACAAGCTCGCGTTGATGCTATGCGCGGTCGATGCGACGAACAAGGTACTGCCATCCGGCGCCGACTTGGCGGCAAGCTCCGCACCGATATTCGCCCCGCCACCCGGCCGGTTATCGATGAGGACCGGCTGCTTCAATTCCTCTGCAAGCTTCTGTGCGACGGCGCGCGCGATGATGTCGGTCGTGCCACCAGCCGGGAATGGCACGATGATGCGCACCGGTTTGGATGGATAGTCTTGTGCCTGGCCGATCGCACCGGTTGTCGCACACAGCGCAGCGACACCGACGAAGAATCCAACCAGGTGTTGATGCAAATCAGACCAGCAGCGTGCGCGCATCATGCATCCTTAAAGAGACGTCCGGCATTGGCGATCACCCGCCGATCACCGATCCTGCGCAGGCTCTTCCACATCGACGCCTGGTTACTCGTCACCACCGGCTTGCCAAGCGACTGTTCGATCGACTCGATGATATCGAGCGTGCGGAAATTCGAGCAGCTGATTAAGATGGCTTCCGTTTCCGGTCGCGTGACTTCCGCCGCGAGCGCCTTGACGCGCTCGGTGCTGATGGTCGAATGCGCCTGCGTGCCCAACCCCTGCAATGCCACGATATCGAAGCCTGCCGCGGTCAAATAGATACGAAGCTTCTCATTCAGCCACGGTTCATAGGGCGAGGCGACGCTGATGCGCTTGGCACCCAACGCGCGCAATGCATCGGCGACCGCGGCAGAGGTCGTCAAGCAGGGAATGCCGGTGCTTGCCTCCAGTTCCGCGGCGAGCTTCTGATCCGCCGCGGGCGTTTTGAGAAATCCACTGCCCGTGCAGCCATAACAAATCGCATCGACCTTGGCATGCGAGAGCAACTCGGCGGCGGCCGGCGCCTGCGTGCTCATCCAGGCGAGATTCTCTTCGGTATCCGCGGTATGCCGGATGCGCTCGGTGTGCAGCGACATTGTGCCGCCCGCCATGCGCTGCAGCTCGTATTCCATCACCGTGTTCCAGGAGGGCACGATGATGCCGAGTTTGTGATCCCAGGTTGACATACATTTCCTTACCTGATTAGCAATGAAACTCCGCCGGCTCACGTGGCGAGCTAGCGGGTAGTTGAAGATGGGGGCCTTCCCGACGAGGAGGTACCCCATGCCGATGAATCGTATCCAGTTTCAACCCGGGCTTTCGCTGACAGAGTTTATGGAACAG
>CAMDRJ010000055.1 GCA_945906755.1 Klebsiella pneumoniae
CCGCGAAGATTGGTCAGCCGAAAGAGCGCACGGAATACCTCCGCGTAGCCTTCCGAGCGCACGCCCATCGGTACCACGACTGCATCGATGCCCCGTTTGTCAAACCACGGGTTGTAGATCAGCGGGGCCTTGAACGTCTCGGTCGGAAAGCCAAGATGCGCAATCAGCGTAGTGGTACCGCTGATCATGAGCGGTGATCCCGATCGCGCACCCTGCCCTCGTTACTTTTTCGCAAGCGGCGGCAGCGTTGCCACCACCACCACCTGCTTACCGGCGCGCACCTCGACGAGATAGCTCTCACGATCGATGTCGCCATGCTGATCAAAGCACACATCCATCAAGATGCCGGGATGGTCTTTCGCCGTGTAGCAGCTACCGCGCAGCGCCGCGGCAACCGCTTTCTTGTCGAATTTACCGACTCTCTCAGTGGCCGCTTTCAATGCTTACATGCCGAAATAACCCTTGATGCCGTTGTGATCGCTCTTGCCTTTGTATTCTTTTTCGAACTTATCGGCAAACTGTTTGATCAGCGCATTCGGTGCGTCGATGGTCAGTCCGACATGACCCCGCACGCCATTCGCTGCATCGCCTGCCAGCTCCACCACTTTCTGGCCCATGATGGTCGTTTCACCCACGATCGGCTTGTCATAGCCTTGTTTGCGCAATTCACGCAGCAGCCGTGCAGACTCTTCTTCGGTGAGATACGCAAAGAGCGCTTGCGCATTGGCTTGCTTTGCTTTCAACACCGCACTCGAAAAATCCACTTGACCTGGATCGGTGGAGATATCGGCGGTCACCTCGACATTGCGCGCCTTGAGCTCCTTCAAGATGACATCCCGGCCGCCTTTGCCGAAATCGTTGTTGATGTAGATGATCGCCACCGACTTCAGCTTGAGATCATTGGCCAGGTAGTTCGCGACCTTTGGCATGCCGACGGTTTGGCTGAACGAAGTGCGAAACACATAGGGATTCTTTTGTTGGGTAATCGTTGCCGCTTCGCCGCCGGTAAAATTAGGCACTTCGGCGCGCTCGGATTCCTTCATGCTGACAATGATCGAACCTGAGAACACCGGCCCCATGATCGCAAATGCGCCGTCATCGATCGCCTTCACGGTCAGCGCCTTCGCCACCGCTGGTTGCGATTGGGTGTCATGCGAGACCAGATCGATTCTCCGACCGAGGATGCCGCCTGACGCATTGATCTCACGCACCGCAAGATCAAATCCGTTCTTGAATTGCGTGCCTGCGGTTGCCCCGGTGCCCGACATTTCAACCACACCGACGATCTTCACGGTTTGCTGGCCATAGGCGAGCCCGCCTGTCACCATCATGGCCGTCAACGCGGCCGTCATCATGCGCTTCATGTTTCCTCCTCCAGTAAAGAACATTCGGTGATACGCCGCCGTCTTCACGCCGTCGCAGCACCACCAAGAAATAGCCGATTCAAATTTGGGTCGTGCAACAGTTCCACCGCAGGCCGGTCAACCGCCACCGTGCCCATCTCCATCGCGATCGCCCGGTCTGATATTTTCAGGCCGCTACGTACATTCTGCTCCACCATGAGCACGGTCGTGCCGGCGTCGGCCAAACCCCGCAGCATTTGAAAGACATCGGCAGCAATTTTTGGGGAGAGTCCGATCGAGGGTTCATCGATCAACAGCACCTGCGGATGCAGCAGCAATGCCCGACCGATCTCCAATTGCTTCTGTTCACCGCCCGATAACGTCGAGGCTTGGTTCCCTGCCCGCTCACGCAGACGCGGAAATCGATCCAGCACTTCATCGATCCGCGGCTTCAAGAGCGCGCTCGGCAAGGTAATTCCGCCCAGCTCCAGATTATGAAACACCGACAATGCAGGGAATAGATTGCGCCCCTGCGGCACGTAGGCGATCCCCTTGGCCAAGAGTGCTCTGGGCGTCTTGCCGTTGATGATGTCACCGGCAAACCGGACTGTCCCGGAGCGTGGCGTAAGAATGCCAAACAGAGTCCGCAGCACGGTTGATTTGCCCGCGCCATTGGGGCCGATCAAGAGCGTCACTTCACCCGCACGCGCATCCAGCGTGAGTTCATTCAGAATCATCAGCGCGGGCGAATAGCCGGCGACCACGCGATCGAATTGGATGAGTGAATCAGTGCCCAAGATAAGCGTCCAATACTTCAGCATTGCCGCGAATTTCCGCCGCCGTGCCTTCCGCCAGCACGCGACCTTCCACCATGCAGATGACGCGCGGGCAAAGACGCATGATGAAGTCCATATTGTGCTCGATCACCACGAAGCTGCCGCCTTGCAGTTGATTGAGCCGCACCAGAAGATCATGCAATTCATCGACCAGACTCGGATTCACGCCCGCACACGGTTCATCGAGCAACACCAGCCGCGGTGAGGCCATGAAGGCCATTGCAATATCGACGAGCTTCTGTTGCCCGTAGGAAAGACTGCTTGCCACCAATTTGGCGACATGCTTCAAGCGGAACAGCTCGATCATTTCGTCGGCCCGCGCGCCGAGCCCCGCATCCGGGCTCGCAAAGAGGCGCGCCCGCATCGAACCTTGAAACTCCTGAGCGGCCACAATCAGATTGTCGCGAACCGATAGGTGTCCGAACACCTGCAGAGTCTGAAACGTGCGTCCCACACCACGGCGACTCAGATCCAGGGGCGACAAGCCGGTGATGTCTTCGCCGGCGAGTTCGACGCGTCCCGACGAAGGCTTGATTTGTCCGAGGATGCTGTTGAAGAGCGTGGTCTTGCCGCTGCCGTTCGGCCCGATGACGCCGACGATTTCGCCGGGTTGTACGGTGAACGAAACGCCGTCCACCGCCCTGATAGCCCCGTAGGACTTGTGGATGTCCTGCACCGTAAGCAACGCCTCGCTCATGCCGCGGCCTTCCGTGATCGCAATTTGGCGGGCAGCGCGAGCAAGCCGCCCGGCACCCACACCATCAACGCGACCACTGCAAAACCAAAGATCACGAGATACCAGCTTTGCATGAAGCGCAGCCATTCGGGCAGCAACATCACGATGCCGGCGCCAAGCAGCGGACCAAAGAAGCGCCCCGACCCACCCACGATCACCATCAGCAACATCATGAGGGAGGCCGCCACATGGAACGGTGCGGGCTCGATGTATTCCACCAGCGAGGCGAAATAGGCCCCACCGACGCCACCGAACGCGGCGCCAATTGCAAACGCGAGCAGCGTGTAGGCGGTAATGTTGACGCCAAGACTCTCTGCGCGGATCGGATTATCGCGAAGCGCGGCAAACGCACGGCCCCAAGGCGAACGCAGAATCCAAGCCATGACAAGCGCGAGCACAATCGTCGAGACGAGCACGAAGTAGTAGAACGCAAGCGACGATTTAAATTGGATACCGAACACTTCCGGTCGTGGAATCCCCGATAGTCCAAAGGTGCCGCCGGTGAGCCACTGTTCATTGCGGATGAAGAGATACACAAGCACATTGAAGCCGAGCGTCGCAAACGCGAGATAGTGGTGCTGTACGCGTAGCGCCGGAAAGCCAAGCGCGAGGCCGACCATAAAGCAAAGCACTGCCGCAGCAGGCACCACCGCAAGAAACGACCAGCCCGCTTTCATGAGCAGCGCGGCGGTATAGGCGCCAATGCCAAAGAAGGCGGCCTGACCCAATGAGATCTGCCCCGCATAGCCCACCGTAAGATTGAGACCCATCGCGGTAATCGTATAAACACACCACAGCGTAAGCAGATAGATCCCGTAGTTCTTGAGGCCAAGCGGGAGCAACGCCATGATGACAAGCCCGACCACTACTGCGAGGAGGCCCGCCCGCGTCATACCTTGCGCTCCTCGACCCGGCCGAGCAGGCCTTCCGGACGGAACAGAATCACCACCAGGAACAGCATTAACGCGACGCCTTCCTTATAGGCAGGCGAAAGATAGGCACCGACCAAGTTCTCCAGCACGCCCACCAGTACGCCGCCCAGCAACGCGCCACGGGTCTGATTGAAGCCGCCGATGATCGCGGCATAAAACGCCTTCAAGCCGATCGAATCGCCCATATCGAATTTGGCGAGATAGGTGGGCGTCACGAGCAATGCGGCGACCGCCGCTAACACCGCATTGATGAGCAACGTGTAAAGAATCATGCGCTTCACATCGATGCCGAGGATCGTGCCGGCATCGGGGTTCTGCGCGACGGCTTGCATCGCGCGGCCGGTGAGCGTGCGATTCAGAAACGCCTGCAAGGCAAGCACGATGGCACCGGCCAGGACGAGCGTGCCGATATCGGCGAATGACACCTTGAGCGGCCCGAGCGCCACGATCGCGTCCGAAAATGTGTTCGGAAACGGATGCGCTTCGGCGCTGTAGCCCGCGCGCACCGAGGCCTTCATGCCGATTGAAAGCCCAAGCGTCGCAATGACCAACGGAATCACGCCATGGCGAATCATCGGATCGACCACGAGCCGTTTAAAGCCATATCCGGTCAGCAGCATCGACGCCGCACAGGCGAGCAGAAACGCGAGCCACAGCGGTGCACCGACAAAATGCAGAAAGAACAAAATCAGGAACGCCGGGATCATCACGAACTCGCCCTGCGCGAAGTTGACGGTGCCGGAGGCCTGCCAAAGCAGCGTGAAGCCGAGCGCCGCCAGCGCGTAAATCGCGCCAGTAGCGGTTCCGGAGATCAACAGTTGCAGGAATTCGGTCATGGCGGGGTGCGGGCCGCGTGTGGGGCTGCAGGGTGGCGTTGTTATATGGGATTATCAATGGCCGATGCGATCATCGCATGCCGGGTACGAGTCTGCACGCGACCTAACCTCAATGGAAACCATGAGTCCCGACCTACCGCTCGACGGAGAAACACGCTTGATCGCTGTGATTGGCGATCCGATTGCCCAGGTGAAATCACCCGGCAATGTCACCCGCATGCTGCATGCCAAAGGACGCAATGTCGCCGTCGTGCCGACGCATGTGTCGGCCGCCGATTTCGATGTGTTTATCCGTGGCGCGAGCTGCATCAAAAATCTCGATGGGCTCATCGTGACGGTCCCGCACAAATTTTCGATCGTGCGCCACTGCACCACTATAAGCGACCGCGCGCGACTGCTCGGCGTGTGTAACACCGTGCGCCGCAACGCGGACGGCACCTGGCATGGCGATATGCTGGATGGATTGGGATTTATCGCGGGCATCAATGGGGCCGGTTGCCAACCGGCCGGCAAGCGTGCGATGCAAGTGGGTGCCGGCGGTGCGGGCACGGCGATCGCGGTGGCGCTACTGGAATCAGGTGTCGCGACGCTCGCCATTCACGACTTGGATCCAAATCGACGCGATTCGCTCATCGCGATGCTGCGCACCCAACATGGCGACAAAGTGCAAATCGGCTCGCCTGATCCGACCGGCTTTAACTTGGTCGTCAATGCCTCGCCGGCGGGCATGAAAACAACCGATCCCTATCCGGTGATGGTGGAGAAATTGACGCCCGCGATGTTCGTTGCCGACGTGATCACCGCGCCCGAAGTGACGCCACTGCTTGCGGCAGCGCGTCGCCTCGGTTGCGGAACACAGACCGGCATCGGCATGTTCAACGGCGTGGCCGATCGCATGGTGGCGTTCTTGACCGAGGCGGGGGCACTCGCGAACGCGCGTTAGCGGTTTGTCGCAGCGCGCGCGAATTCAATTTTTAACGTCATTCCCGCGCCCGCGGGAATCCAGGGAAGGAATTTAAAATGCGTCCGTCCCCTTTATTGCCGTCCGTCCCCTTTATTGCAACAATCCCTGGATCCCCGCCTGCGCGGGGATGACGGCATAACCCGTCGTGTCCGTCGAGCCGTCGTGTTGGCTCGAGGTAGTAGGCTTTAGGCCAGCTACTGCAGCGGCGAGAACGCTGCCGGCAACAGCAGCTTGTTCTCCTGGGCGATCAGGTCGTAGCCCTTGCCGCCGCGTTTCACGTCATAGGTGGCGGGTGGCCAGTTGCCGGTTGCGTGCGCCTTTTCGCGAATCTCATCGCGTTGCACCATGGAGGCGTATGGCCAGATGTGCACGAAGGTATTGAGCCCGCCGAACTCCGAATACCACAGCGCACAGACCGGACCAAAGGCCGTTCGCACCGGTAGCGCTTTTTCCCAGCAACGCATGATATTGGGCAACTCACCGACCGGATGCGTATAGATCCGCATCTCAAAGAGCGGGCCCATCTTGCCTGGCTTCAACTCAGGTGAATTGGGGAATGGGATCATGATCTCGGATTTCATCCGCACCACAAACTCGCCGATCTTCGCCGGCCATTTACCCTCTTTGGTCGACTCGGCGCGAATCCGTGCGCGCTCGGCGAGATCCTTATACGGCCAGATATGCACGATCTGATTGAGCGGGCCAAATTCGGTGTGCCAAAACGCCGCCAAGGGCGAAAATTTCTTACGGTACTCATAGGCTTCACCGATGCGCTTTTCCACTTCACCAAGTGAGCGCGGCTTCAGGTCGTAGGTTCGCATTTCGTAGATCATTGGGCACCTCTATCGAAGAAGATGCTCGGACTTTACCGCTTTCAGGCAAGAGCCGACGACTCACCCTGCTGCGCTAGACTTGCCGCTCAACCAAGACATGAACCCCAGCCAATGAAAATCGCATTGCACTACAGCTTCCAGGTCGCCGAAGGTGAACGCTCCGAGCGCGTGATGGCCGATGGTCTCGAAGACATCGCCTGGGCCGATCGCAACGGCTTTTCAGCGGTGGTATTCGCCGAGCACCACTTCATGGAGGACGGCTGGATTCCGCGTCCGATGATTCTTGCCGCATCCGCCGCCGCGGTGACGAAGAACATCCGCGTCGGCACCGATATCACCGTGCTTGCCTTGCATCATCCGGTCGCAGTCGCCGAAGAGGCGGCGGTCATCGACAATCTAAGCAATGGCCGTTTCATCCTCGGCGTCGGACTCGGTTGGATGCCCAATGAATACGCCGGGTTTGGCGTGCCCTACAAGGAACGTGCCGCAATTTACGAGCGCTCGATCGGGCATGTCAGGCGCCTTCTCGCAGGAGAAACGGTAAGCGATACGACCGGCCATCATCGCTTTGAAAACGCACGAATCAGGCCGATGCCAGTGAATCCAACCGGCATACCGCTCTGGATGGGCGCGGTGAAAGACATTGCACTGCCACGCGTTGCGCGGCTGGCCGATGCATGGGTGATGTGGCCGGGCGCCTCGCTCGCTGAATTGGGCCGGCAACAAAAACTCTTATTAGCCGCACGTACCGCAGCCGGCCTGCCCCGCCCCAAAGAGCAGCCGTTCCGGCGCGAAGCATTCGTCGCGGAAACCGATGCAAAAGCCTGGTCGCTCTATGCGGAGGGACTTCGCCATGAGTATGGTCATGTGTACCGCTCCTTGCATCCCACCTACCCTGCCAACGACTCGATTGACAACCTGCGCCGCTGGGGCGAGAACATGTTTGTGGTCGGCTCGCCTGCTACGGTTGCCGCACAGCTTGCGCAGTATGAAGATGAATTAGGGGCCACCGAATGTCTGGTACGTTGCCAGTTGCCGACAGTGCCGCGCGAAGCGGTGCGTGAGGCGCTGCAAGGATTCGGTGAAGTGATTCGAATCCTCGCACGCCGCAACTAAGCCTTACTTCCGATGCTTGCCCTTCATTTCAGCGGCGGTATTGACGACCGCATGGATGTTCCGCGCATAGTCGATGCCGCCTTGCGCATCCATGGTCGGTGCAACACGTAGATATTCCTTCAAGCCGCGAATCGCCGGACGTGGTGTGTTAGCCATCTTGTCGCAAAACGCCGCGACTTCTATTTCCAGCTTCGCGGCCGGCACCACCGTGCTCACGATACCGTATTGCAGTGCGCGCTCGGCATTGATGAAATCGGTGGAGTAGGTCATCCAGGCGATCGCGTTGCGATTCATTCGGTCGAAGATCGCGGACATCACCATGGTAGGCATGATGTTGTGCGCCATTTCCGGAATGTTGAAGGTCGCTGCATCCCCCGCAAACGACACATCGCAAAGCGCTGCAATCGCCAAGCCGAATCCCATCGCGCGACCCTGAATGACACCCACGATCGGCACCGGCGAACGACGCACCGCCCAGTACGCATCGAAGATCACGTCATAAGCAGCGCGGCGCGCATAGGCTTCTGGAATCGCATTGGGTGATCCGGGTGCGGTGAATACCGCGCGTCCGACGCAGAAATCTTTTCCTGCACCACGCAACACCACCATCTCGTATTTCTCATGTGCCTGATTGATGAGCGCGGTGAATTCGCGCGCCATCGGATCGGTCACGCCATTGCCGTCATCCGGTCGGTTGAGCGTGATATGCAGGATTGGGCCATCTTCCTTAACGATGATTTCATTACTCATGTTGCCTCCTTGATGAAATTGGACGGATGTGTTCGAGTTGCGCGATAAAAGTGGGCTCATCATCGAGACACCTGAGATCGAGCATCAGTGCATCGTGTTCGATGCGACCGATGACAGGTATCGGCAACGAGCGAAATATTTTTTCAACCGCGGCGATCCGCGTGCCCGCCCCTTTCTTGGGGCCATTCACTTCAATCGCGACCGCCTTGCTCGGCAAGACATCGAGCGGACGTGAGCCGCTGCCGATTTGGCTCGCTGCGTCGCGGACCGTCACCGTGTACCGATCGCCTAGGCGGGCACGGATGAGCGGTGCGATGCGTTCTGCCTGCTCACCGATCGAGACGGCCGTTCTGGCGAGCATTCGGATCGTCGGCAAGCGCTCTACTAAGCGCTCCGGATCACGATAAAGCCGCAAGGTCGCAGCCAACGCCGCCAGGGTTACTTTGTCGACTCTAAGTGCGCGTTTAAGCGGATTCTTGCGAATGCGCGCGATGAGTTCCTTCTTGCCGACGATGAGTCCGCATTGCGGACCACCGAGCAATTTATCGCCTGAAAACGTCACGATATCGGCGCCCGCTTCGATCGCTTCGCGTGGGGTGCGCTCATGCGGCAGACCCCATTGCTCAAGATTTACCAGTGTCCCGCTGCCCAGGTCTTCCATGAGCACCAACCCATGCGCGCGCGATACCGGCGCGAGTTCGGCGACATCGACCGCGCTGGTAAAGCCCACCACCGCATAGTTGGACGTATGCACCTTGAGCAGCATCGCCGTCTGCGGGCCGATCGCTTCCTCGAAGTCACGCAGATGGGTACGATTGGTGGTGCCGACTTCGCGCAGCTTGCAGCCGGCACGCGTCATCACATCGGGAATCCGAAACGTACCGCCGATTTCAATCAACTCGCCGCGCGAAACGATCGCTTCCTTGCGCACCGCCAAAGTGTTCAGCGACAGCAGCACCGCAGCGGCATTGTTGTTGACGACGGTGGCAGCCTCGGCGCCGGTCATCTCGCGAATCAAGTCGAGCACGGCATCATCCCGATCACCGCGCCCGCCGCCCTCGAGATCGAATTCGACCGTCGCCGGATGTCGCATCGCCTCGATCGCCGCGTTGATCGCTTCCTCCGCCATCACTGCGCGGCCGAGATTGGTGTGCAACACCACCCCGGTGAGATTGAAGACGCGGCGGATCTTCGCGCTACTGGCGCGTTGCAGACGATCACCCAGCACGCCCAATAGACGATCGGGTGCGATGCTTTCACTCGCAATATCGTTGTCGAGCAGCGCGCGTTCCCGCGTCTCGGCAAGCAGCGCACGCAAGACGTCGGTGGTAAACATGCGCCCATAGTGCGCCACGAGCGCCACCGCCGCCGGTTGCGTCAACAACCGGTCGACCGAGGGCAGATCGCTCGGCTTGATCATCGGTCACGCAGGCGAGAACGCACTATTGATCTCTTCCAATTTCGCGAGAGCGAAATAGGACTGACCTCACCCTCGCCCCTTGCGGGAGAGGGTTGGGGAGAGGGGGGATTGAGCGATCCCATAATTAGTATCACGCATTATGGAAAGCTCAATGGCCTTTCGCCGCTCCGAGATCGGTCAAGGCGTAGCCGGCCACCTTTTTGTAGTTCTCGGAAAGCTGCCGGAGTTCAGCCTGGGTGATGTACTTGTCCAGATCATCGAACGGCCGATCGCCGACCAATTCTTCAACTTTGATGTTGATGAAATCAGGCGGCACGGTGCGATTGGTCCGCACCACATTGGCCGTGACTTCGCGCCGCTTTGATTCGTAATCGATGAGTGCTGCGCGTGGGTCCTTGGCCTGTTGCAGGCAATCGGCCAGCGTGCGCGCATCGATGCTACTTTGCGCCATGCCATTTGAGCCGCGCGGATACATCGGATGCGCGGCATCCCCTGCAAACGTGACGCGCCCAAAGGTCCATTGCGCGACCGGATCTTTATCGACCATCGGGTATTCCAGAATCTGGTCGGCCTTGGAAATCATGTCGGCCACATCGAGCCAGTCGAAACGCCAGCTCTCATAAATCGAATAGAAGTCCGCCAACTGTCCGGGCTTATTCCAGTCATTGGCCTGCGTGGTGTTTTGCTGGATCTCGGCCATCCAGTTAATCAGCTGATTGCCCTCGTCGTCCACCTTGTCGATGATCGGATAGATCACCATCTTGCCGGTGAAGATCGATCCCACGCGCATGTAGCTGCGTCCACCGATGATCGGCTTGCGACGGGTCACACCGCGCCAGGTATTGATCCCGGAAAACGCGACGGTTTCATTTGGGTAGAAGTGTTTGCGCACCACCGAGTTCACGCCATCACAGGCGATCAACGCCTCTCCACTCACCGGCGCAAGCGACCGGCCGCTACTCGTCTCAGTAAAAAACGCAGTCACCTCTGCATCGCTTTGCTCGGCCCGCACACACGAGTGATTAGTGCGAACACGGTCAGACCCAAGGCGCGCCACCGCCGCCTCATAGAGGATGCGATGCAATCGGCCGCGATGAATCGCGACTTCCTTGAACGGATTGCCGCCGTACTTGCCGCGCGGCTCCTTGTAGATGAGCTGGCCGAAGCGGTTGAAAAAGCAGCTTTGCTCGGTTTCAATGCCCGCCGCCAAGACTTGATCACCGACGCCAAGCGCCACGAATTCGCGCATCGCATGCGGCAGCACGGTGATGCCAACGCCCAGCTCCTTGACCTCTTCAGCGCGTTCAAACACGCGACAACCAATTCCTCGCGAATGCAGGTTGAGCGCCAGAGCGAGGCCGCAAATGCCGCCACCGATGATGATTACGTTTTCCAAGCGAAAGTCCTGATCAGAATGCGATGCAGCTGCGAATCTACCAGTTTGTTGAAATTGGGCATCGGCGCTTGGCGTGCGGGCACCGCGCAAATAAATCGAGCCACCCTCAATTGGCTCAAGGGTGGCTCGAATTACGACTTGGAACTTGGGGTGGCTAATGGGATTCGAACCCACGACAACCGGAATCACAATCCGGGACTCTACCGCTGAGCTATAGCCACCATTGATCAAAATCTTGTAACACCAGCCGACGCGGCCACTGGCCTGCCCGACAGGAATCGAACCTGTGACCCTCAGCTTAGAAGGCTGATGCTCTATCCAACTGAGCTACGGGCAGAATCCCATCCGGCCGCTTAGCGCTTCTGGTCTTGGCGCGACTGCTTTTAGTGCTCTTGGTCGGGGTGGAGAGATTCGAACTCCCGACCCTCTGCTCCCAAAGCAGATGCGCTACCAGGCTGCGCTACACCCCGAAGGGAGGCGATTCTACGCGCCCAAGGGATGATGGGTCAATTTTCCTCGTGAAAACGCCGTCGCGCGAAAATCAAGCCCGGTCGCAAGCAGGATGATCACGTGGGCGTTGGGTCGCGGGCTGGCATTACTGCCGATGTGGGCACCCCTAACAATTGCCCTGAATATCATCGACTGCTATACCATTCGCCTTCCCGAGGAATAGCTCACTATGACGACGACCAGACCGAGAACCGCCCCAGCCGCCGGCCAGACCGCGACGCCTTCATCGATCGGCAACGAGCCCTATATGAGCCCACGCCAAATGGCGCATTTTCGGCAGTTGCTGCTCAGCCAGCGCGCCGAACTCTCTGAAGATATTGAACGCACGATCCAGGAAATCCAACAGGATGCGACGACCTTCGCCGATCCGAATGATCGTGCGACGCAGGAATCGGATATCGCGGTGGAACTGCGCAACCGCGACCGCGAGCGAAAGCTCATCAAGAAAATCACCGAAACCATCGCGAGGATCGATGCGGAAGATTTCGGTTACTGCGACGGCTGCGGCAATGAAATCGGCCTGGAGCGGCTCGAGGCGCGTCCCACAGCGACTTTGTGCATCGAATGCAAAACGGTAGCCGAGATTCGCGAAAAGCAGATGGGCGGCTAAGAATCTGCGCCCTGGACCGCCCAGATTCTTGTTAAAGGGCGCGGCCAACAGCAGGAGGGGCCCCCCTATCAGCGGCTTCTCTCCGCAACTACTTTTGCCGATGCAGTGCAGATAAAAAAAGCGCCAGAGGCGCTTTTTTTATGAGGACGTTTGCTGCGGCGCCGGCACCGGTTCTTCCGCGGTGACCGCCTTCATGCTAAGACGCAGGCGCCCTTTCTCATCGGCCTCGAGTACCTTCACTTTGACCGCCTGACCTTCTTTCAGGAAATCAGCGACGCTGTTGACGCGCTTCTCGCTGATCTGCGAGATATGCAGCAAGCCGTCTTTGCCCGGCAGCACACTCACGATCGCTCCGAAATCGAGGAGCTTCAGCACCGTGCCGTCGTAGACCTTGCCGACTTCGACTTCCGCGACGATATCGGCAATTCTCTTGCGCGCCGCCTCGCCGCCTTCGGAATTGACGCACGCGATGCTGATCATGCCGTCGTCGCCGATTTCGATCGTCGTGCCGGTCTCTTCCTGCAGACCGCGAATCACCACGCCGCCTTTGCCGATCACGTCGCGAATACGCTCAGGATTGATCTTGATCTTGATGATGCGCGGCGCAAAGCTGGAGATCTCCTCGCGCGAGTGATCGAGCGAGCCCTTCATCAGGTTGAGAATATGCAGACGCGCAACGCGGGCCTGGTCCAAGGCGACCTGCATGATCTCCTTGGTGATCCCCTCGATCTTCATGTCCATTTGCAAGGCGGTCACGCCACGCTCGCTGCCGGCCACCTTGAAGTCCATGTCGCCAAGATGATCCTCGTCGCCGAGAATGTCGGTCAGCACTGCAAAGCGCTTGCCTTCCTTGATGAGGCCCATCGCGATACCGGCGACATGCGCCTTGATCGGTACGCCTGCATCCATCAGCGCGAGACTGCCGCCGCACACCGATGCCATCGAGCTAGACCCATTCGACTCGGTGATCTCGGAGACCACGCGGACCGAGTAAGCAAACGATTCGGGCGGTGGCATCATTGCCGCGAGAGCGCGCTTGGCAAGGCGGCCATGACCGACTTCGCGGCGCTTCGGTGTTCCCATACGACCGGTTTCACCGGTGGCATATGGCGGCATGTTGTACTGGAGCATGAAACGCTCTTTGAATTCACCCTGAATCGCATCGACGATCTGCTCATCGCGACCGGTACCAAGGGTCGCCACGACGAGCGCCTGTGTTTCGCCACGCGTGAACAGCGCCGAGCCATGGGCACGCGGTAGCGCGCCGACGCGAATGCTGATCGGACGCACCGTGCGGGTATCACGGCCATCGATGCGCGGCTCACCGTCGAGAATCCGATTGCGAACGATCTTCGCTTCCATGCCGAAGATCAATTCATTGACGGCATTGGCGTCAGGCGCTGTCGCGTCCTTGGCGAGATCTGCGGCGACGCGCTCACGAATTTGATGCAACTGGATCGAGCGCGCCTGCTTTTCCTTGATGTTGAAGGCCGCGCGGATGTCGCTTTCGGCAAGCTGCGCCAAGCGCGACGCCAGCGCTTCGTCTTTGGCGGCCGGTTTCCAGTCCCAAGGTGCCTTGGCCGCTTCATCGGCGAGTTCATTGATCGCGTTGATGGCGGCTTGCATCTGCTCGTGCCCGAACACCACCGCACCGAGCATGATCTCTTCGCTGAGTTCGTTCGCTTCGGATTCAACCATCAGCACAGCGTGTTCAGTGCCGGCCACGACGAGATTGAGTTCAGAAGTCTTCAGCTGCGTCGTGCTTGGATTCAGGATGTACTGGCCATTGGCATAACCGATGCGCGCGGCACCGATCGGGCCATTGAACGGCAATCCGGCAATCGTCAGCGCGGCCGACACGCCGATCATCGCGGGAATATCCGGATCGATTTCCGGATTGCACGACAAGACCGTCGCGACCACTTGGATCTCGTTGTAGAAACCGTCCGGGAACAACGGACGCACCGGACGATCGATCAGCCTGCAGGTGAGGATTTCTTTCTCGGTCGGGCGGCCTTCACGCTTGAAGAAGCCACCAGGGATGCGACCGGCCGCATAGAACTTCTCGACGTAATCGACGGTCAGCGGGAAAAAATCTTGTCCGGGGCGCACCGACTTGGCGGCCACGACCGTGCAAAGCACCACGGTGTCATCCACATTGACGACGACAGCGCCAGTAGCCTGGCGGGCGATTTCACCGGTTTCGAGCGTGACCTGATGGGCACCGAAGGTGAAGGTTTTGCGAATGGGAGTCAAGAGAGCGTCCTTTCACCGGCTGCGCAAGGATGCGAGCTCGGCCTGAACAAATTTGAAGCGAACGAAACACGGCAGGATCGCGAGCGATTGACACGCGGGCCGCACAAGTGAAGACGCCCACGTGAAGTGGGCGTCACTGATTACTTTCGCAAGCCGAGCTTGTCGATGACCAGACGATACTTGTCGGTATCGCGATCTTTTAGGTAGTCGAGCAATTTGCGGCGCTGGCTCACCATCTTCAGCAGACCACGCCGCGAATGATGATCCTTGACGTGCGCTTTGAAATGATCGGTCAGACCATTGATGCGGGCGGTGAGCAGCGCGACTTGGACTTCCGGAGAGCCGGTATCGGTCGCCTTGCGCTGGTGTTCCTTGATCAGATGCGCCTTTTCGGCGACGGTTGCAACCATGTTCTGTTTCTCTGTTCTAGTCGATTGAATTAAGCGGCCGATTCTAGCGGGATTATCCTCTCAAAACAAGGATCTTCACAGTCCATGGCGCCGCCGATGAATAGCTGGAGCCCGCCATCGCCATCCGGACCTGGCAGCGCCCCTATACGGCGGTGGTGCGAATCAGTCGTTCCGGCTTGAAACGCCCTGCTTCGATCTCCCGCACCAGCCCAAGGAATCGGCCAGTCGGATCGTAGGCACGAACCATCGGTGCGCTCGCCGACGCCGTTGGCTGGCCGCTCACCGTCTGCCCTAAGAGAAGCCTTTTCGTAGCGCTTTCATCGAGTTGAAGGGTGGGCAAGCCGTCCACCAAGCAGTCGGCCGGCAGGAGCAGCGCATCCAGTTCCGCTTCGCTTAGCGGCTCGATCGCATCGAGGGTCACTGCTTGGGCGATATCGAGCGGGCCGATGCCGGTGCGTCGCAGCGTCCGCAGATGGGCGCCGCAACCCAGCATTTCACCCAGGTCATCGACCAGGGTGCGGATGTAGGTGCCTTTGCTGCATCGAACCCTCAGCCTGAGCTCGCTTGCCGTCTGATCGAGCACCTGCAATGAATAGACGGTTACCGGCCGCGCCACGCGCTCGACCGTTTCGCCGGCTCGCGCATAGTCATACAGCGGACGCCCGTCGCGCTTCAAGGCGGAATACATCGGCGGAATTTGCTGGATCGGACCAGTGAGCTTGGCGATGCCGGCAGCCAGCGCGGCCTGCGTATGAGTGATCGGGCGCTCCGCCACGGTATGGCCGTCACGATCCCCCGTATCGGTGCGAACGCCAAATTGGGCGTGCGCCTCATAGGTCTTGTCGGCTTCCAGCAGGCCGCTCGCAAACTTGGTCGCCTCACCCAGCACGATGGGAAGGAGCCCAGTTGCAAACGGGTCGAGTGTTCCGGTATGCCCGGCGCTTTCGGCCCGGTAGCGATTCTTCACGCGCTGACAGGCGCCGTTCGATGAGAGACCGACCGGCTTATCGAGGAGCAGTACCCCATCAACGCTGCGGCGAATGAGCCGTGGTGCGCGTGGGCCTTTGGATCGACGTGGCGCGGGAACGCCCGGATCGCTACTTGACATCCTGCTCGGGCGGATCGTTTCCCGGGTCCGGGCGTTCCTGGCGAATCGCTTCGTCGATCAATTGCGTGAGCTTGAAACCACGTTCAATCGAGCCATCGAGATGAAAGTGCAATTCGGGCGAAGTATGGATCTTCAGACGCCGACCAACCAGACCACGCATGAAACTCGCGGCACTGCGCAGGCCCTCCAATTGTTCGGCTTGGCGCGTCGCATCACCAAGCGAGGTGAAAAAAATCTGCGCATGCTTCAGATCGCGCGAGACTTCCACGCCGGTGATGGTCACCATGCCGATCCGGGGATCCTTGATTTCGAGCGAAACCAAAGACGCAAGCTCCCGCTGCATCTGATCGGCAATTTTTCGGGAGCGTTCCGGTGTCGGCATCTACGGACTCAGGACACGGGCTCAGAGCGTGCGGGCGATCTCCTGGATTTCATAGACCTCCAGCTGGTCGCCCACTTCGATTTCGTTGTAGCCCTTCAACGACAAGCCGCACTCGAAGCCACCCTTCACTTCGCGCACATCGTCTTTGAAGCGTTTGAGGGAATCCAGTTCGCCATCATGGATGACCACGAGATCGCGCAGCAATCGAACTCTTGCTCCGCGCTTGACCAAACCATCGAGCACATAGCATCCGGCCACCGCACCGACTTTCGAAATGCGGAACACCTGGCGGATTTCCACGGTGCCAAGGACTTGCTCCTTCTTCTCGGGCGTAAGCATGCCGGAGAGCGCCGCTTTCACTTCATCGACCGCGTCGTAGATGATGTTGTAGTAGCGAATATCGACGCCCGCATCTTCGGCGCGTTTGCGCGCCGTGTTATCGGCACGCGTATTGAAGCCAATGACCACCGCCTTCGAGGCGACCGCAAGGTTCACATCCGATTCGTTGATCGCGCCAACGCCGGCATGAATAACTTGCACTTTGACTTCTTCGGTCGAGAGCCGCACCAACGCATGACTGAGTGCTTCCTGCGAGCCCTGCACATCGGCTTTAATCAACAGCGCAAGGGTCTTGATACCGGCCGCGGCGGCTTGATCGAAAATATTTTCCAGTTTAGAGGCTTGCTGCTTGGCCAATTTCACATCGCGGAATTTTCCTTGACGGAACAGCGCGATTTCGCGGGCCTTGCGCTCATCGCCCAGCACGATCATCTCTTCGCCGGCCGCCGGCACATCGGCCAGCCCTTGAATCTCGACCGGAATCGACGGACCCGCCGAATTGATCGCCTTGCCATTTTCATCCAGCATGGCGCGCACGCGGCCAAACACGGCACCTGCGATGATCACATCGCCGCGCTTCAGCGTTCCCGACTGCACCAGCACGGTGGCCACCGGACCACGGCCGCGATCCAGGCGCGCTTCGACGACCAGACCTTTGGCCGGCGCATCGACCGGCGCCTTCAACTCCAGCACTTCGGCCTGCAGCAACAAGTTCTCAAGAAGTGTATCGATGCCCTCGCCGGTGCGTGCCGACACCGCGATAAACGGCGCCTCGCCACCGTATTCCTCGGGGATGACGCCATGCGTGACGAGCTGCTGCTTGATCCGATCGGTATTTGCTTCGGGTTTGTCGATCTTGTTCATCGCGACAACGATCGGCACCCCGGCCGCCTTGGCATGCGCGATCGCTTCGATCGTTTGCGGCATGACGCCATCATCGGCCGCCACCACCAGCACGACGATGTCGGTTGCTTTGGCGCCGCGTGCACGCATTGCGGTGAACGCCTCATGACCTGGCGTATCGAGGAAGGTCACGATGCCACGTGGTGTTTCCACATGGTATGCGCCGATATGCTGGGTGATCCCACCGGCTTCGCCGCTCGCCACGCGCGCTTTGCGAATGTAGTCGAGCAGCGAGGTCTTACCATGATCGACATGGCCCATCACCGTTACCACTGGCGGACGAGTGACCGGCGTTGCATCGGTATGCTCTGGTGAGACCGCGAGATAGGCCTCCGGATCATCCAGTTTGGCGGCGATCGCCTTGTGCCCCATCTCTTCGACCACGATCATCGCGGTCTCCTGGTCGAGCATTTGGTTGATCGTCACCATGCTGCCAAGCTTCATCAGCGCTTTGATGACCTCGGTCGCCTTGACTGAAATCTTATGGGCGAGATCGGCGACCGTGATCGTTTCGGGCACGTGCACATCGCGCACCACCTTCTCAACCACCAGCGGTGCCGGCCGCTCTGCTTCGACCTGTGCATGACGGTTGCGACTGCCGCCCTTGCCGGCGTGCCAGCCACCCGCTCCGCCCGTGTCACCACGGGTCTTGATGGTACGTTTCTTGGCCTGATCATCCCGCCACCCAGTGGTGGGCAGCGTTCGAACGGGCTTATCTTTCTTGGCTTTCTTGTCCGCCGGTTGATCAGCCTTCGCCTTATGCAGCGTGGTGTCGCCGGCTTTGGCATCGACCGGGGCGACCGGTGCAGTGGGATTAGCCTTCGCATGGGCAGCCGCGAGCGCCTCCGCTGCCTTGCGCTCAACTTCACGCCGATCGGCTTCACGCTGTTCCGCAGCACGCCGTTCGCGATCTTGCGTCTCCTTGACCTCGGCCTCTTGTCGTTCGGCGAGCGTCATCGGCCGTTTCGGTGCCACTGGAGGCGCCACCACCACGGGTGGCGGCTCGACGACCGGTGGCGGCGGCGGGGGTGGCGGTGCCACGATGACCGGCGCTACCACAACGACCGGTTCGGGCACCGGCACTGGCACCGGTTCCGGTATCACCTCAGGCGCGGCATCGACGTCGATTTCCGGCACTTCGGCGCCGGCCGGCTCACCGGTTGCAGGCATCCCATCTGGGGTGTCGCGCTTGACGAAGACGCGCTTCTTGCGGACTTCGACCTGAATAGTCCGCGCCTTGCCGGTGGCAGTGGCCGTTTTGATTTCGGTCGTCTGCTTGCGGGTAAGCGTAATGCGTTGCTTGGGCTCGGCTGCGCCGTGCGAACGACGAAGATATTCCAGAAGCTTGGTCTTATCCTGCTCAGACAATGCATCGTCCACGAGCTTTTTGCTGACGCCCGCGGCGTTCAGCTGATCGAGCAGCACTTGGGGGGCTACCTTCAGCTCCCCGGCAAATTGAGAGACGCTTGTCTGCGCCATTGGAAACCCTTAGCCGTTTCTACTGCCTGCTACTGAAACCAATGCTCGCGAGCCTTCATGATCAACGCCGAGGCGCGATCCGCCTCCATGCCGATCAGCTCTACGAGATCATCCACGGCGAGATCACCTAGATCATCGCGCGTAAGTATTTTTGCCTGGGCAAGTCTTGCCGCAAGCGCTCGATCCATTCCCTCCAGATTCAGCAGATCCGCCTCTACGCCTTCAATCTGCTCTTCACTGCGAATATCCTGCAAGAGCAGCGCATCACGCGCGCGGCTTCGCAACTCATTGACGAGATTTTCGTCGAAACCTTCGATTTCCGTCATTTCATTGATCGGCACATAGGCCACTTCTTCGAGCGTGCCGAATCCTTCCTGAATCAGGATGTTCGCGACTTCTTCGTCGACATCGAGTTTCTCGATGAAGAGCTTGCGCACCACCTCGGATTCCTCTGCTTGTTTTTTCTGGGACTCTTCCTCGGTCATGAGATTGATGGTCCAACCGGTCAATTCAGAAGCCAATCTAACGTTTTGACCGGACCGACCAATAGCGATCGCGAGGTTTTCGTCGTCAACCACGACATCCATGGCGTGGCGCTCTTCATCGACCACGATGCCAGACACCTCCGCCGGCGCCAATGCGCCAATGACAAACTGCGCCGGATCGGCCGACCACAGCACGATATCGACGC
>CAMDRJ010000056.1 GCA_945906755.1 Klebsiella pneumoniae
TGTTCCATAAACTCTGTCAGCGAAAGCCCGGGTTGAAACTGGATACGATTCATCGGCATGGGGTACCTCCTCGTCGGGAAGGCCCCCATCTTCAACTACCCGCTAGCTCGCCACGTGAGCCGGCGGAGTTTCATTGCTAATCAGGAAACGCAATGATTCCGCTAGGAAATGGAGAAATAAAGGAAATAAAGGGAAAAAATAAAGTGGACGCTTTCATTAAGGGGCATAAAGGGCATAAAGGGCATAAACGGGACGATGCTATGGGGTCGGGATTCATCGCCATCTATTCGGTAGGCGAATCGGGGTTTGTTAGAGTCACTGCCCATGCCGACACAATCATTCTTTCGGGACCTCTCCGTCTCGGCCGCGACCGCAGGCTTCGTCACCGTGCTCGTCGGTGTTACGAGTTCGATCGCGATCGTATTCCAAGCCGCGCAGGCGCTTAGCGCGACGCCCGCGCAGATCGCTTCTTGGCTGCTTGCATTGGGCCTCGGCATGGGGCTGACCGGCGTCGCGCTGTCCTTGCGCTATCGGCAGCCGATCAACATTGCCTGGTCGACGCCCGGCGCCGCACTTATCGCGGTGACCAGTGGCTACTCGATGCCCGAGGCGATTGGCGCCTTCATCGCGTGCGGCGCACTGATCACGCTCTTTGGCGTGACCGGTTGGTTCGAACGCCTGATCGATCGCATTCCCATCGCGCTCGCCGCCGCGCTGCTTGCCGGGGTGCTGACGCGCTTCGCGCTCGACGGCGTCCTCGCCGCGAAAGCCGCGCCCTGGCTCGTCGTGCCGATGTTTGCCGTCTATCTGCTCGGCCGACGTTTCTTCGCGCGCTATGCGGTGTTAGGTGTGTTGGTCGTGGGCGTCGTGATCGCAAGCGCGCAGGGCACGATCAATCTCGACGCATTGCAAGGCGGGATCGCGTGGCCGGAGTGGGTGACACCGGTGTGGTCGTGGGGCGCGATCATCGGACTCGGGCTTCCGCTTTGGATCGTGACCATGGCCTCGCAAAACCTGCCCGGGGTCGCGGCGATTCGTGCCAACGGCTACGATGCGCCGATCTCGCCGCTCATTATCACGACCGGTGTCGTGACGATGTTGCTCGCGCCGTTCGGTGGCTACGCGCTCAATCTCTCCGCGATCACCGCGGCGATTACCCTCGGGCCGGAAGCCGATCCCGACCGCACCCGACGCTACTCCGCCGCGATCGTCGCGGGGCTTTTGTATGCGCTCTTGGGGATTGCCGGCGCGGCGCTCGCCGGTGTGCTGATCGCTTTCCCCAAGCCGTTGGTGGCGGCGATCGCTGGACTGGCACTACTAAGTTCGATCGCATCCGGTCTCGCGCTCGCGGTGAAGGAGGATGCCCACCGCGACGCTGCGCTCGTCACATTCCTTGTGACGCTCTCGGGCGTGACGTTCTTCGGAATCGCGAGCGCGTTGTGGGGGATTGTCGCGGGCGCGCTGGCCTTAGCTGTGCAGCGCCGCCGCGCGTAGTGCGCGCAGGCTGGGGAGCGGTATAAAGGATAAAGGGGACGCTTCAAGGATAAAGCGGACGCTTCCATTTATGTATGACGACTTTGCGGCGTTCGAACGGCTTTTGCAAGTGCTGGCGAATCCTTAAGAACAACGGGCCGGATTCGACGACCTGGATGATTCCGCGCGAGAGGAAATCAGCGCAAACTACCGCACGTTCTGCGGAACCTTAGCCAAACAATAGCAAACCCGATCGAAGGAGAATGACCATGAATCGAAGTGAAACCGCAATGCTTGCCGGTGGATGTTTCTGGGGCATGCAAGACCTCCTTCGCAAACTCCCCGGCGTCACCAGCACCCGCGTGGGCTACAGCGGCGGCGATGTCACCAACGCCACTTATCGCAATCACGGCACCCATGCTGAAGCCGTCGAGATCATTTTCAATCCGGATAAGATCAGCTTTCGCGCGCTGTTGGAGTTCTTCTTCCAGGCCCACGATCCCACCACGCCTAACCGGCAGGGCAACGATTTGGGCGCGTCATATCGATCCGGCATTTACTACACGAGCGGCGAACAACAGCGCGTGGCGCTCGATACTATCGCCGATGTCGAAGCCTCGGGCCTGTGGCCAGGCAGAGTCGTCACCGAAGTTAAACCGGCCGGAGCGTTCTGGCAGGCCGAGCCCGAGCATCAGGATTACCTGCTGCGTAACCCCAATGGCTACAGCTGCCACTGGGTTCGACCGGGCTGGAAATTGCCGCAGCGAAGTACGTCCACGCCGGCGGCATGAATTGCTGGTTGACATGATAAAAAGGGGACGCTTCCAGTTTTTTGCTTCCGAGAGACAAGCGCGAGTTGATCGCGCGGACGAGCGGCCGAGCTCGACCCGGAATTTGGCATCCCTTACGCCTCCCGCCGCATCCAAAGCGATCCGCCCTCATTGCGATCGCCACGCACCCCTTCGATCTTCAGCTTGTCCGGATACCGTGCGGCAAAATAATTATTGAAGAAGATCGGCTTGTACGCGGTGTTATGCATCAGGAACGCACGCAGCAAGTAAGCCTCTGTATAGGGACGCTTATCCTTGAAAACCCAGTTGGGCGGGTATTCAAACTGATCGCCGATGTCGTGGACGTGCACGATGACGCCTTGCCGGAGCCTTGGCAGAATCTCAAAGAATTCATAGCAAACGTCGCTGCCGGTCTTGAGAATGTGCGACGAGTCGATGAACAGAATGTCGTTTTCACCGAGGTCCGCGAAGAACGCGGGCGGCACGTCTTGTACGATGTTTTGGCGCAATTCGACGCGGTGCCGGTCATTCGGTCGGAGCAAGGACTGGACGCGTGCCGACTCCGGTTCAATCAGGGTCATCTTCGTATCGAGGGCAAGATGCTCAATCGTATCGAGGGCAAGCGCCGTGCTGAAACCACAACCAATCTCGATGATGCGTCGCGGCCGAAAGCGGGCCAGCATGCCGTAGTAGACCTTGCCGTCGCCATGCCGATAGAAACCGTTGTTGTACCAATAGCGCAAGGCACTCGACTTTTCGTCTGAGAACGGCGCCTTCGCGATGTCGGGCGCCATCGATTCCCATAGCGCGAGCATTGCGTCCAAATCAAGATCGATGCCGGGGATTTCTTGTCCGGCGCGCCGCTCTGCCAGGGCGAGGGCGGTCTTTGCTTCCTCGGGATCGGGCCGCAATTCAGCGATATGCCCGGACCAGCGGAGCAATGCAATTCCCGTATCTCGAATCAAACGCTTTGCTGCGCGCTTCATCGCGTCAACGCCATCATGGAACGCCTTCCGGTAGGATTAAATGCACGATCATCGAGTGGATCGTTAAGCGTACCATCACCAATCACCAATATGTCAGGCGCTTTTGATGGTGCTACTTCAAATCGCAAGGGAAGATAACGATGACCGATGACCGTGGACTGCAAGGCAAAGTGGCAATCGTGACCGGTGGCGGCGCAGCAGGCGATGGCATCGGTAATGGACGAGCGATGGCGATGTCATTGGCGCGGGCCGGCACGCGCGTTCTGGTCATTGATCGTAAGGAAGAACTTGCCTTGCGTACGGTGAAGATGATCGAAGCTGAGGGCGGGGCCGCGGCGGCCTTCGCGGCCGATGTCACCGACGAATCACAGTGTCGCGCAATGGTGGAGGCAGCCGTCTCGCGATTTGGCCGGCTGGATTTTCTCGGCAATAACGTTGGTGTGGACAGTCGCGGAACAGTCGTTGAAGAAAGCCTCGCGGCATGGCAGCGACTCATGCTGATCAATGTCGATACGATGTTTCTCGCCTCCAAGTACGCGATCCCGGCGATGATCGACACCGCGAAGGGCGGCGCGATCGTGAACATTTCGTCGATCTCGGCGCTGCGTCCGCGCGGTTTGACCGCCTACTCGACCTCAAAGGGCGCGGTCATTGCGCTGACGAAGGCGATGGCGGTCGATCATGGTCCACAAGGCGTTCGCGTGAATTGCATCGCACCGGGCCCGGTCTACACGCCGATGGTGGTGCAAGACGGCATGAGTGAGCGCGCGCGCGAGCAACGGCGCAAGGCTTCAGTGCTCGACATCGAAGGCACCGGATGGGATATCGGGAATGCGGCCGTGTTTCTGTTCTCGAACCACGCCCGTTACATCACCGGGCAGGTGTTGGTGGTGGACGGTGGCGCGACGCTAAAGGGGCCTCCGCGCGAGGCAGATTCGCAGATGAAGAAGTGACTGCGAGGCTGTCCTGCCGATCACGACGCAGATGCGTTGCGCGACTTACAGCGACCTTGCAACGAAGTGCGATTTATTCAATATGGCGCGTCCATCACGCGTTGACCTCCCTTATAGCAGGGCGTCCAATCCCTACAACAAAAGGGGGCGCCGGACACAGGGGATCAACATGTTCGATACGACCCATAAGCTCGATGACAAGGGTGTGATGCGTCAAATCGTCACACCGGAAGTGCTCAAGAAGTTCCTCCAAGAGCAAGGCCTCCCGAATGACCGCCCGCCAATTTTTGGTCCGGACGATGAATGGAAGGTTGCCTAGAGCCCTCGAATAGGGAGCGGCCATCAGTGCCGCCGCGGCGCAAATCGCCGCGTCTCGCCGTGCTTTAACACGAAGAAATCCCGCGCGGTAAGTCCGTTCGCGGCCAACGCATCGGCGAGCACGCGCGGCGGCTCGTCGAGTGCTTCATCGGTGAGATTCGCGAACGTGCCCCAATGAATGCCTAATGATTGGCGGGCGCGCACATCCTGATGGACCTTGACCGCTTCGGCCGGATCGACATGCATGATGCGCATGAACCAGCGGGGCGCATAGGCGCCGATCGGGATAGCCGCCAAGTCGAATGGGCCGAGCCGCTGGCCGATATCGGCGAAATCTTGCGAGTACCCGGCATCGCCCGTAAAGAAAAACGAAAACGTCGGATGTCTTACCACCCATCCGCCCCACAACCGTCGATTGGCATCGGTCAGCGTGCGTTTGGACCAATGCTGCACCGGCGTGAAATGGATTTCCACGCCTTTGAAGTCGACCCGCTGCCACCAATCCATTTCGACCACATCGGTGATGCCGAATTGGGCGAACCATTCCTTGAGCCCCAGCCCAACGAAAAAGCGCGGTGAGCCGCCCGGCTGATTGGCGAGCGCCTTGACGCTTTCGATATCCAGGTGGTCGTAGTGATCATGCGAAATCAGAACCGCATCGATGCGTGGCAAATCGGCTAACGCGGGTGTCGGCGGCACCACGCGTTGCGGTCCGGCGAAACCGATCGGTGAGGCGCGTTCGGAGAACTGCGGATCAGTAATCACATTGACCGGGCCAATCTGTACCAGCACCGTCGCATGCCCAATCCAGGTGACGCGATGTTCGGGATGATTGCCGCGAAACGCCTGTGCACCCTGGGCGAGGGTGCCGAATTTCCAGCCACCGGGTGGCGGATCAACCGGCAGGCCGAGGCGCCATTGCTCCCACTTCCAGGCCCAGAAGCTGCCCTTCTCCGGATGGGGATAGTTGTTGCGAAAACCTTCTTTCGTGTGATGCGGCTTCGTTGGATCAAAGTACGGATTTTGCGCGCTGCATGCAGCAAGCAATGCCACCGCAATCGATCCAAGCGTGAGCCAACGTTTCTTCGAACGCACAGGTTTAAGTCGCTCCGGGGTAATGCGAAGACACCGTCTTTACCGATCCGGCGTCAGAAGACGGAATTGTAAAGGTCTCGGCGCGACCGCAAAGGCCGGCGAAGCAATTGAATCCTTCGTGTGGCGCGCTGAATGGCTCCGAGGCATCCAAAATTAGGGTAAAACAGCGGTCTGAAGGCGCGTTGATCGCCGCCGCGAATGCTTCAGTTCGCTCCCCGACGCGGCAACCAGGAGACCCCGTGGATCCACAACACATGATGCGCTATGTCGATGACCGTCCTGCCGACGGCATCTTTCGCGTGCATCCCGACGTGTACACCGATGCCGAGCTTTTTGAGCTGGAGCAGCGCTACATTTTCGAGCGCACCTGGAATTTTCTTGGGCTCGAAACCCAGCTTCGTAAGCCGCATGATTTTCATGTCGGCTATATCGGCCGTTTGCCGATTCTCGTCAGCCGCGCGGCCGACAACAAGATCGGTGCGTTTCTCGGCGTTTGCCGCCACAAGGGCTCGCTGCTTTGTCGCACCGAATCGGGCAACAAGAAGTATCACGTGTGCCCGTACCATGGCTGGGCCTACGACTCGGCCGGCAAGAACATCGATATCAAGGATCGCAAGGAAGGCGCCTATACCGAGGCGTTTCTGCGTGACGATCACAACCTCGTGCCGCTTGCGCGTTTCGCCACCTACAAGGGGCTGATGTTCGGTAGCTTGTCTGCCGATGTGCCGCCGCTCGAAGAGTTCCTGGGTGAGTTGCGATTCTTTCTTGACCTTGCGATGGAGCAGGGTCCGCAAGGCATGGAATTCGTGCCGGGCCGGATCATGTTCACCTATGAAGGCAATTGGAAGGCACAGCTCGACAATAGCTCCGATGGCTATCACCTCACCTCCACCCATCTTAGCTTCATGGATGTGCAGCGCCGGCGTGCGGATTCCAAGAGCGGCAATCAGGATGCCAAGCAGTTCGACTGGCAAAAGCGTTTCGCGCAGGAAGGCGGCACATTCAATTTTTCGAACGGCCACAACGTCATCTGGCTCAATCAGGCCGAAATCGAAAAGCGCCCGATCTATCCGCGCATCGACGAGGTGCGATCACGCGTCGGCGAGTCAAAGGCGGAGTGGATGCTGAAGCTGCGCAATCTCACCGTGTTTCCGACGATGCAGATCGCCGATTCCACCTCGCTCAACATCCGCACGTTTCGTCCGCTCTCGGTGGACCGCACCGAGGTCCGCTACTGGTGTCTCGCACCGATTGGAGAGGCGCCGGACGTCCGCGCATGGCGGCTTCGCCAGTTCGAAGACTTCTTCAACGTTTCGGGCTTTGCGACGCCTGACGATGCGGTGATGTATGAAGACATGCAAGTGGGCCTGCAAGCACGACAGGTCGAGTGGCTACAAGGCTATGCGCGTGGCATGACGCAAATCATCGACGGGCCAAGCCCGCTTGCCAAATCGATCGGCGTGCATCCCACGCAAAGCGTGCAAGGCCGATTCGATCTACAGAACGAAGTGTGGGCGCACACCATGTACCGCGAGTGGGCGCGCCTCATGGAAGCCGGTGCGAGCGGTCGTGCGTCGTACGAAGCGGTGCGCTGATGGATCAGACCGCATTGCTTGCAGCCGGCACGCGCATCCTGTATCGCGAGGCGGCGTGCCTCGATGAGCGCCGCTGGGATGACTGGCTCGCGCTCTTTGCCGCCGATTGCGAATTATGGGTGCCTACCTGGCTGACTGAAGAGGATCTCGCCACCAATCCACGCACTGAACTTTCGCATATCTATTACGCAAGCCGGGCGGGGCTGGAGGATCGCATCGTGCGGATTCGCTCCGGGAAATCGCCCGCCTCGACGCCACTGCGGCGCACCGCACATGTCGTGAGTAACGTCGAGTTGTTGGAATCGAGTGATCGATCGATGGTGTTGCGATCGACCTGGACCAACCACATCTTCGATCCGCATCATCGCAATGCCTTGGTGCTGTTCGGCTACTCGCAACATGCGTTGACGAAAGCCGACGGCCCGTGGCGGATTCAACGCAAAAAAGTCGTACTGCAAAATGACAGCCTGCCTTCCATGATCGATGTGTATTGCCTATGAATAAGATCAACTACGGATCGCGTGCGCGCCTCGGTGTGTTGCTCCCGTCCGGTAATCAGGCAGCCGAACCGCAATTCAACGCGATGCTGCCGGCGGGCGTCGCGCTGCACACCACGCGCTTGAAGCTGCGGGGTAGCTCCGATAAAGAGCTGCTCGCGATGGCCGACGGCGTCGAGGATGCCGCGCGGCTAGTCGCCGACACCGATCCAAACCTCGTGTTGTTTCATTGCACGGCGGTGTCCACCTATAGCGAAGAACTCGAGCAGTCGATCAAATCTCGCATCGCCAAATCAACCGGACGGCCGGCGACCGCGACATCGGAGGCGATCGTCACCGCACTTCGCGCGTTGGGCGCCAAACGCCTTGTCATGCTCTCGCCCTATAACGAGGTGACCAACGCGCGCGAAGGAAAGTATTTCGAAGGCGCGGGGTTTGAGATTCTCGACTGTGCCGGACTCAGCTGTCCGGATGCGCCGGCTATGATGGCGGTGACACCGGAGAAATGGCGCAGCTACGCGATCGAACATCGGAATGCACGGGCCGATGCCTATTTGTTGAGTTGTACCACCGTGCGCTCAAGCGAAGTCGCCGAAGAACTCGAAGCATCGCTTGGCCGGCCGGTGGTGACGAGCAATACGGCGGCGGTATGGCATTGCCTGCGTACGATGGGCATTGCGGACCGCGTTACCGGATACGGAAAGCTACTGGCGCAACACTAAAGCGTTCGCCACGACCGGCTTCGTGTGCCGCGGCGACAATAAAGGAGACAGCAGTGAAAGATTTTTCTCGGGCATGCGTTGGCATTGGCACTTTGCTTATCGGTGGATTGCTCGCCGGCGCGGTCGCGGCACAAGCCTACCCAACCAAGCCGATTCGCATGCTCGTCCCATTCCCGCCCGGCGGGCCGGCCGACATTTTGGCCCGCGTGATCGCACAGAAAATGAGTGAGGATTTCGGGCAGCAAGTCATCGTCGACAATCGTCCGGGCGCCAACACGGTGATCGCCGCTGAAGCCGCCGCCAGATCGGCGCCGGATGGCTATACATTGCTGATGGCGATCGACTCGACTTTGGCGATGAACCCGACGCTATTCACGAAGCTGCCCTATGACCCGATCAAGGACTTCGCGCCGGTCGCGTTGATTGCCACGGTGCCCGCTGTGCTGGCAGCGCATCCGTCGTTTCCGGCGAATTCGATAAAGGAGTTGATCGAACAGGCGAAAGCGAAACCCGGCGTATTCAATTTCGGCGCGGGCACCATCACGATGCATGTCGGCGGCGAATTGTTCAACAAAATGGCCGGCATCAAGATGACGCCGATCTTCTACAAAGGCGGCAATACGAGCGTCACCGCGCTAATGGGCAATGAAATCGGGCTCTCATTCGAAGGCGCGGCGACGACGCTACCGCACTACCGTAGCGGCAAGATCAAACTCTTGGGGGTGATGGGGGCGAAACGCTTGCCGCAAATTTCGGATGTGCCCACCATCGCTGAATCGGGGGTGACCGGTTACGATGTCGCGGTGTGGCAAAGCATCGTGGTGCGGGCCGGCACACCGCGCGACATTATCGACAAGCTCAATGCGCAACTTGGCCGGATCTCCAGATTGCCCGAAACGCGCGATCGTCTCACCGCCGCCGGCATCGAGCCCACGACGAGCACACCAGAGGGGCTCGCCGAACATATCCGCTCCGAGACCGCAAAATGGGGCGCCGTCATCAAAGAGATCGGCTTGAAAATCGAGTAGGAGTCTATTGAATGATTAGGTTCGTAAAATTGTTGGGATCCATCGTCTTGGTGTTGATGGGCGGCGCATCGATCGTGCTCGCGCAAAGCTATCCATCCAAACCGATTCGCGTGATCGTGCCGTTTCCGGCGGGTGGGCCATCGGATGTCGGCATGCGCCTCATCGCGCAGAAAATGACCGAGAGCATGGGCCAGCAGGTGCTGGTCGACAATCGTCCGGGCGCCAACACCATCATCGGCGCGGAAGCGGTTGCGAAGGCCGCGCCGGACGGCTACACGCTGCTCTGCGCGATCGATTCCACGCTCACCATGAATCAGTTCATGTACAGCAAACTGCCATACGATCCGATCAAGGACTTCGCACCGGTAACCTCCATCCTCTGGTCGCCAGTGATCATGGTGGTGGATGCGGCGATTGGGCCGAAGTCGGTAAAGGACTTGCTCCAAGAAGCGAGGGCCAATCCCGGTAAGTTGAATTTCGGCTCAGGCACCGTTGCCACGCGCTTGATCGGCGAGCAGATCAAATCGCGCGCGGCGATCGATGTCGTGTACGTGCCCTACAAGGGTAGCCCTGAGACAGTGAAGGGTCTCCTATCGAATGATGTGCGCTTCATCATCGATGGCGTAACATCGAGTGTGCCGCATATCCGCAGCGGCAAGTTCCGTGCGATCGCTAATCTCGGTGCACGGCCTATCTCGGCATTGCCCGGACTGCCATCGTTTGCGACCGAAGCCGACATGCCAGGATTCGAGGCCGGCGTATGGCTTGGCGTCGTCGCCACCGCTGGAACGCCGCAATCCGTCGTCGATCGGTTGAATCTGGAAATCAGGCGTGCGCTGGCAATGCCTGATGTCATTGAAAAGTTGTCAGGGAGCGGATTGGAACCGATGGTGAGCACACCAGCAGAGTTTGCGGCCTTCATCAAGAAAGAAGCGGAACGATCTGAGCCCGCGATTCGCAAGGCCGGCATCCGGTTGGACTAAGTCACCAAGCATTCACAGCACAAGGAACTTCTATGAACGCGCGCGAAAACCAAACACCAGGCATCACCCACGACACACCGATTCCAAGCCCGGTGCAAACCGAGGTCTGGGGCAGCGATGCAATCGCCGCGATGTTGCGCGCGCTCGACATTCCGTACCTCGCACTCAACCCCGGCGCGAGCTATCGCGGGTTGCATGATTCCATCGTCAACTACATCGGCAATACCAATCCCCAGATGTTGCTTTGCCTGCATGAAGAGAGCGCCGTCTCGATCGCGCAGGGCTATGCAAAAGTCACCGATCGCATGATGGGTGCGGTGCTCCATTCGAATGTGGGCCTGATGCATGGCGCGATGTCGATCTTTAACGCATGGTGCGATCGCGTGCCGATGTTGATTCTCGGTGCGACCGGCCCATGGGATGCCGCCAAACGCCGGCCGTGGATCGACTGGATTCACACCGTGAGCGATCAAGGCGCAATTGTCCGCGACTACACAAAATGGGACAACCAGCCCGGTTCAGTACCAGCCGCGTATGAAGCATTGCTGCGCGCCGTGCAAATCGCCGATACTGCGCCACGCGGTCCGACCTATGTGAACCTCGATGCGGCGATTCAGGAAGCGAAGATCGGTCCGCTGCCACCGTTGCCTGATGTCAAGCGATACAAGTCCCCTGATCCGTTGCTGCCACCGGCCAATCAGGTCACGGCTGCTGCCAAGCTCTTGTCGCAGGCGAAGAATCCGGTGATCCTGGCCGGTCGTACCTCGCGTAGTGAGGCGGTGTGGAAGCAACGGATCGCACTCGCGGTGAAGTTGAAGGCGCGCGTGCTCACCGATATCAAGATGCCGGCCGCATTCCCGACCGATCATCCGTTGCATGCTGCCGCGCCTGGTATCTTCTTGAATCCCACCACTTGCAAGGTGCTGCGCGAAGCCGATGTGGTGTTGTCGCTCGACTGGTACGACTTGGCCGGTACGCTGAAGCAGGCGTGGGGCGCCGAGACGGTTGGCGCGAAAGTCATCAATGTTTCGCCCGACCAGATGGTGCATCGCGGCTGGAGCGCGGATTACCAGGGGCTGCCACCCGCGGACGTGTATCTCATGTGCGAGGCGGATGCGGCGCTCGAGCCGCTGATGAATGCCGTCACGCCGCGTACGGGCAGCATGCCGGCGGCGGGCTTGCCGACCACTGCCGAGATGACCGATCTCGTTTCCATTCGCGCGCTTGCGCATGCGCTTAACGAGGCGACGGCGGGCATCGATGTTTGCATCACGCGTCTGCCGCTTGGCTGGAACGGCGAGTATCGTCATTTCCGCCATCCGCTCGATTACATTGGTTTGGAAGGCGGCGGTGGTGTGGGCGCGGGCTGTGGCCTCGTTATCGGGGCGGCCTTGGGATTAAAGGGGACAGGGAGAATCCCAGTCGCCATCATGGGCGACGGCGACTTCCTGATGGGCGCCACAGCATTGTGGACGGCCGTCCACTACCAGATCCCAGGACTCATCATCGTCGCCAACAATCGTTCGTTCTATAACGATGAGGTGCACCAGGAGCGCGTCGCAAAGGAACGTGCACGCCCGATCGAAAACAAATGGATCGGCCAGCGCATCAACGAACCCGATATCGATCTTGCGATGATGGCGCGCTCGCAAGGCGCCGAAGGCATTGGCCCGATTACCCGCGTCGAGGATATTCGTCCGGCCATTGATCGTGGACTGCAAGCGGTGCGTGAGGGCAAGACCTGTGTGATCGATATGCGCGTGGTGCCGGGCTACGACACCAACATGAGCGGCTCACAAGCCAGTCAAAAGCGATGAGGGCTGCGATGCGATCGCGACGCGTTGTTCTTGTGGCAGCGTTAGCTGCCGCATGTTTGCCGTTCATGCACGCCTCGGCACAGACTGAGGCCTGGCCCAATCGCGTCATCAAGATCATCGTGCCGCTTACCCCGGGCGGCTCGAATGATTTCTTGGCGCGGCTATTCGCCGAGCAATTGCAGACGCGGCTTGGGCAGCCGGTGGTTGTCGAGAACAAGCCTGGCGCTGGCGGCAACGTCGGCACGGAATTTGTCGCGAAGCAACCGCCCGATGGCTATACGATCCTGATCTCGTCGAATACGCACGTCGTCAATCTCAACTTCTTTCCGAAGCTGCCCTACGATCCGATCAAGGACTTCGAGCCGATATCGCTGGTGGCAACGATTCCGTTCGTCTTCGCGGTCAATGCTAATTTGCCGGCGAAAACGGTAAGAGAGTTCGTCGCCCTCGCGAAAGCCAAGCCCGGCACGTTCACTTACGGCACCGCGGGTATCGGAACGCCACATCAGCTTGCGGCGGAACTGCTCAACGTGCGTGGGGGCATCGACATGGTTCATGTTCCCTATAAGGGGGCGGCCGGAATCGTGCCGGCACTGCTTGCATCGGAAATCACGTGCACCATCGGCGCGATGAATTCGCTGCTGCCGCATTTCCGTTCGGGCAAGCTGCGGCCGCTCGCGGTGGCGGCGGCGACGCGCACCCCGTTGCTGCCCGACGTACCCACAATCGCCGAAGCCGGACCATTTCCTGAATACGCGGTCGACATTTGGCTTGGTGTGCTCGCACCGGCCGGAACGCCGCGCACTTTCATCGACCGGCTGAATGCCGAGATCAATCGCATCGTGCGCGACCCGCAGATCATGAAGGATCGACTCAACCCGATCGGCATCGAATCGGTCGGTACGACGCCCGAGCGCTACATGGAAATCATGAAAGCCGACATCGTGAAATACGCGCGGCTCGTGAAAGAGGCGAAGATCAAGGTCGAGTAGTTCGGCAGGTGGAATGCGCGTTGCTATTCCACCCTACAGTTTCCGCCATACGTTGTAGTCACCCTTGGGGAGCCTATGCCGCCTTCGACATCGTATCGGTCAGGTACTTGCGATAAAGGCCATCGAGGTAGAGGCGGCGCATCTGCCCCGCTTGTCGGACGAGCATCAGGCAGGTCTCGCGCTGTTGTGGCGTGGCGGCGTACTTTTCGACGATCTCGAAGCCCTTGTTGCCATGCTCGACGTCGGCGACGATGTGCAAACGGAAGAACGTCACTTCTTCTTCGGTGAAACCGTACTTTTCAATCAGGGGCGGTGTGGTTTTCGCATAGACCACCGGCACTTGTGATTCGAGGCCAACCAGGATCGCGGCGATTGCCTCGACGAATGGGCGACGTGATTGCCGGTAGCACCAGCCTTGCAGACCCAGCGTCTCGGGTAGCAGTTCGCCATTCAGATCCGCATCGATGATCGATTTGCGGGTAAAGCCGCAATGCTCGGCGAAATCGAGCAGCAGCTCCGAATGCCGGATCGCGGGGAACCCCGCCTGGCCAACGAGACCCTCTTCTTCGGAAACGTTTTCCAGCAAGAACTCGCAGACTTCCTGCTCATCGCAATTCACGTAGATATTGCCGATCATGCGCGAGGTGGGCGTGACGAAGTGATAGTGCTGTTTCACCCACTCACCGAGCAATTTCTTATTCAGCTTGCCCGAGCTCCAGGCCTCGCTCCAAAGGTGCATGGCGGAATGGCGTTGTTTGACGGCATCTTCAAGTTGCTGGCGAAAAGCGCTCTTGATCATGGCGGAGTCTCCGTCGAAGTGGTTGCAACCGTACTTTATTGCGATGCAAGGCGGATGACAAGCGGATTAACCGGCCCGAGTTCCCCAAACCCGGAACGGCCATTAAGGGATGCCTGAGCCCTTGTATGATGCGTCCATTGCTCAACAATTGATCGGTCTAACGGTGGAACAGAGAACACTCGGCAACTCCAGCATCAAGGTGTCGGTGGTCGGCATCGGCTGCAACAATTTCGGCGGGCGCATTCCCGAGGCGGATGCCCGCGAAGTCGTGTCGGCCGCATTGGATGCGGGGATCACGCTCTTTGACACCTCCGACAACTACGGCAATTGCGGCGGATCCGAGCGATTTCTTGGCGAAGTATTGGGTGCGCGCCGCAAAGACATCGTGCTCGCCTCCAAGTTCGGCATGCAGATGGATGATGCCGGCACCTTGAAAGGCGCATCGCGTCGCTACATCATGTCCGCGGTCGAGGCAAGCCTTGCGCGCCTCAAGACCGATTGGCTGGATCTCTACCAATTGCATCAGCCGGACCCGACCGTGCCGATCGACGAGACCTTGCGTGCACTGGACGATCTCGTGCGTCAAGGCAAGGTCCGCAGCATCGGTTGTTCCAACCTCGATGCGACGCAAGTCAATGAAGCGCTTGCCACATCGCGATCCGCTGGGCTCAATGCGTTCGTCACTTGTCAGGATGAATACAGCTTGCTCGCGCGTGGCATCGAGCGGGAGTTACTCCCCACCATGCAAGAGAATGGTCTGTCGCTGCTGCCGTTCTATCCGTTGGCGAGTGGTTTGCTTTCCGGAAAATATCAGCGTGACGTGCCGATCCCAGCGCGGTCCCGCCTCACACGCGTACCGGTCTTCACCCAGCGTTTTTTGAATGACCGCAATTGGTCGATCGCGATGGCCTTGCAAGACTTCGCCAAGCAACGAGGCCATACGCCACTTGAATTGGCATTCAGTTGGCTCGCTTGCCGGCCTACGGTGGCGAGCGTAATTGCCGGCGCGAGCACCGCCATGCAGGTGCGGGAGAACGTTGCCGCGGCCGGATGGAAGCTCACCGCCGCCGATTTTGCCGCGATTGACCGGATCACCGCTGCAACCTAGTGGGATACCACGCGGACTTGTGGATGTGAAACAATCGGGTTCGATGCGACGCGTAACTGAAATGCGTAACCATTCCAGTCCTTCGCAAGGAAGCTGCGCGGCCGCCCCGCGCACCTTCCTGATGGAAGACGCTATGTGCCATTATTGCCGCGATTGAGCCAAACAGTAACCTCGATATGGACCTGAGTTTCCTTGCAATCTACCGTTCGGCTGAACAATTGCGTCTTCCCATAGGAGTCTGCGCGCTCCGTCGCGCAGACTCCTAGCCCTGATTTCCACGCAGGTTTGCAACGGACTGATACGTTTCGCTATGGTTCGATTCCTCTACGGTGCGCTGATCGCACTAGCGTTTATTCAGATTGTTGACACGCATGCGCAGCCCGCGCTCGGCAAGGGTGGACCAGGTGGTCCGCCGCCGCCGGAGGTCGCGGTCGCCAAACTCGCCACCGAGAAGGTCACCGTCTTTGAAGAGTATGTCGGCCAGACCGATGCCGCCGACACAGTCGAGATTCGATCGCGCATCACCGCGCTCCTCGACCGGCAAGTCGTCGCCGACGGGCAGGCGGTGCGAAAGGGGCAGCTTCTCTTCGTGCTCGATCGGGAAGCCTTCGCCGCCGTGTACGCACAGGTCACCGCGCAGCTCGCGCAAGCCGAAGCAAATCACGACAATTCAAAACAAGTGCTGGAACGGATCAGGCCACTTGCGAAAGAGCAAGCGGTCAGCCAGCAAGACCTCGATGCGGCCGTTGCCAAAGAGCGCAATGACGCCGCGCTCGTTGAAGTGATGCGCGCCCAACAACGCACCGCACAACTGAACCTTTCCTATACCGAGATCGTGGCGCCACGCGATGGCCTCATGAGTCGCGCGCAGGTGCGGCCTGGAAGCATGGTGACGCAAGGCAGCACCTTGCTTGCCACGCTCTACTCTAACGATCCGATGTATGTGAACTTTACAATACCGGAGGCAAAAGCGTTCGAATTCCAGAAGCGGTTGGCCACGATGGGCAAGCTGGGTGGTGCGTTGCCGCTCTCCGTGATTCTTCCTGACGGTACGCCGTATCAGCATGCCCCGCGGCTCTCGTTCGTCGACCCGGTCGTCGATGCGAGAAGCGGCACCTTGCAAGTGCGTCTGGCGGTCGCGAATCCGGCGCGCGAATTGAAAGCCGGCCTCTATGTGCGGGTGAAAGTGCCAACCTACGAGACTGATAGTGCGGTGCGCATTCCAGGGCGTGCGGTCGTCGAGTTGCTTGGCCGTCGCACCGTGTATATCGTGCAAGCCGAGGGCAAACTCGAGGCGCGCGATCTTGGTGGCGCACGAAGGGTCGGGCAGGATTGGATCGCCGAAAAGGGATTCGCCGCCGGCGAGTTGGTGATTGTCGAAGGCACCGGCAAGATCCGGCCTGGTATCACGCAAGTGAAGATCGCGGCCGCCAAGCCGGCCGCAGGCGGGCCACCGGGCAGTGCGAAAGCAGGCGAAGGTGGCGCGCCAAAGGGCCCAGCGTCCGGCAAAGCCGGTGGTTAGAGCGATGCGGCACGTTTATATCGCCGCTGTCGTCGCGCTCGCCATGGCCGGCTGCACATCGCAACACACGCCGTATAAGCGGCCGGCGTCATCACCGCCCACGGAATTCCGCGGCGCCGAGGGTGGCCCTGCTGCCGCGCAGTCATTCGGTGACTTTGGCTGGTGGGAAATCTATGGCGATCCGCAGCTTGCATCACTGATTCGTCAGGCCCTCGCGCGCAATCACGACATCAAGATCGCAGCGGCCCGGATCGCTGAAGCGCGGGCAACGCTCGGCGTCGCGCAATATGGTCCGCTGCCCCAAGTCAATATCAATGCCGGTGCCACCAGATCGCGCGTATCGGAAGTCGGCTCAACACCCTTGCCACCGAATACCGGACCCAATCGGAGAAATTTTCGGGTAACCGGTGATGCATCGTATGAGATCGATTTTTGGGGGCGTCTTGGTGCGTTGACGGTAGCCGCGCGCAACGATGTTCTCATCGCCGAACTCACGCGCGATGTGGTGACCGCCACGATGGTGGGCGATGTCGCGACCGCTTGGTTCGATCTGGTGTCGCTCGATCAACAATTGGCGATTACCGAACAAAGCGTCGAGACGCGCAGGCGATTTCTCGAACTGACCCAGTCGCGCTTTCGACTTGGCGCAGCAACGCGTGTCGAAGTCGATCGGGCGCAGGCGAATCTGACTGCCGCGCGGATCGTCATCCCTGATCTTAGGCGTCGTATCGCGCAGACCGAGAATCTGCTGCAGTTTCTCTCAGGTAGTTTCCCCGCAGCCGTCGAACGCCCGCGCGCGAGCGTCGACGGCATGCCTGCCGCGCCCGAAGTCCCGGTTGGGCTGCCCTCTGCACTGTTGGAACGTCGGCCCGATATCCGTGCGGCCGAACACACGATCATCGCGGCGAATGCACGACTCGCTGCGCAGCGAGCGGCACTTATGCCCTCCTTTTCCCTCACTGGACAACTCGGTTCGGAATCGGGCCTCTTGAAAAATTTTCTGACCTCACCTTCGCTCATCTGGTCGCTTGGCGGCAGCATTGTGCAGCCGTTGATCAACGCGCAGCGCAATCACCTTCTCGTGGATGGCGCGGCGGCGCGCGAGGTGCAGAACATCGAGCAATACCAGAAAGTCGTCGAGCAATCCGTGCGCGAGGTGTCCGACGCCTTGGTTGGCCGGCAAGAATTCGGCGAAGTGCGGAAGGCGCAACTAGAGCAAGTGGAATCGCTCCGCGAAGTCAATCGCGTGTCGCTGCGTCGCTATGAAGCGGGCGTTGCGTCATATTTCGAAGTCATCGATGCACAGCGCGAGTTGCTCGCCGCTGAACTAAACCTTGCACAGGCGCAACGCAACGTGCTGATCTCGAGCGTGCAGCTCTACAAGGCGTTAGGCGGTGGCTGGCAGGTGGAGGGCGGGAAGCGGTAGGGGAATGGTCACCGCCAGTGTGTGAAGTAAGCAATCCGTGATCCATCACTTGGGCGCGAGTAACGCCTGCATTGATCGATAAGCCTGCCTTGCGCGCTCGATCGCAGGTAGGTCCATCGTCGCCCGTACCGGCGCCTCGATACTTAGTGGAATGCCTTTTGGTAGTTGACGCACCAATTCCCGCAGCGGCAGCACGCCATCGCCAGGCAGAAGGCGTCCGGTTCGTGCTTCGCGGATGAGCCCCGGCGTATCGGTTGGGCGATCGGGTGCCGCATCGCAAATCTGCGCGTAATGAAACAAGGCGGGATCGATGTTCGCGATATGCGCGGGCAGTCCACCGGCGCGGCTGAAGTGCAACGCATCAACGAGAATGGATGCGTTCGCGCGTCCGGATAGTTTGATCATGTGCGCGGCATGTTCGAGTGTGCGCACGCCGGTGTAGATCGCGAATTCGAGGACGACATGCAACCCGAATTGCGCGGCGCGCTCGCAGAGATCCCCAAAGCGATCCAAGGTGCGCGACTCGTCGGGCTCCGCGCTCATCACCAACACATACTTTGCGCCAAGGCGCGCACCGGCTTCCAGAAACCCCTCGGGGGCGCCAATCGGAATCTGCGGCTCAAAGCGTAGGAACTCCACCTCGAGCACGGAGATGCCGGTGTCGGTGAGCCGCCGCGCGGTTTCGCGAACCAGCGGCGCATTGCCCAGCATGTCATACGGCGGAACACCGACGCTCGGTGTCGCGGTGAGTCGGATGCCGACTTTCTGGAATCCGGCGTCGGCCGCGACGCTCACCAGCTCAGGCGGCGTGGTGTCGAGGACGGTGAGATGGCCTAGTGAAAGCTCTCGGGAGGCGGAGTCGCTCAAAGGACTTGCTCCGACTATCTCGCCGCGCCTGCCTTCCGTGCTTCCGCCAACTCCTTTTCGAGGGTATCAATTTTCGCCTGCATGCCGGCGATCCGGCCGTTTAGCGCACCGACGTTGAAGAACACTTCATTGTTGGCGGGTGCCTCGAGCTTTGCTGCATAACCAAGCCACGACGAGTCATAGACTTTCACATTGCGAAAACCAAGCTTCGCCAGCACCGTTGCGGTTTCGGCTGCGCGGACGCCACTTTGGCAATAAACGATGGTCTCCTTATTCGGATCTAGCTTCGCGTAAAGGCTCTTCAGTGCGTCGTCGGGTTTTAGCGACATGCCAGTATTGTCCGCAACTTGCCTACGCGCGAGCTTCGATGCCGTTTCCGGATCGGTCCAATTCTCCTCGTACGGAATGTTGACCGCACCAGGAATATGCCCGCCACGAATCGCGCGAATGTCGTTCCCTGCAAACTCTGCGCGCGTTCGCACGTCAACGATCTGCACGGAAGTATCCCGTAGCTTGCCGATAATGTCTGCTGTCGACGCTGCGATG
>CAMDRJ010000057.1 GCA_945906755.1 Klebsiella pneumoniae
TGCTCAATCCGGCCCGCACGCCGCCGCGCGAATCGATTACCACTCTGGCGGAGAAGATTGCCGCCGCGCGATTCCTGATTCCAACCGTGTTGCTGATCGTGGGCGTCATCGGCTCGATCTACACCGGTGTCGCGACACCCACCGAAGCAGCGGCGCTTGGTGTGCTGGGTGCGTTGATCTTGTCATTCGCCGGTCGCTCGCTCACCTGGAGCAACTTTCGCGCGAGTGTGATGGGCGCGATGAAAACCTCGTGCATGATCGCCTTCATCCTCACCGGCGCAGCGTTTCTAACGACGGCCATGGGATTCACCGGCATTCCGCGTGCGATGGCGACCTGGATCGGTGCGCAAGGCTTTCAAGCGTGGCAGTTGATCATGGTGCTCACGCTGCTCTTCATCATCCTCGGTTGCTTCCTCGATGGCATCTCGATGGTGGTGCTCACCGCCTCGGTGATCCTGCCCTCGGTGCGCGCGGCGGGCATCGATTTGCTGTGGTTCGGCATCTTCATCGTGCTGGTGGTCGAGATGGCGCAGATCACCCCACCCGTAGGCTTTAATCTCTTCGTGCTGCAAGGCCTCACCGGGAAGAGCATGGGGTTCGTGGCAAGGGCTTCGCTGCCGTTCTTTCTCATCCTGCTCCTTGCCGTGGCGCTCGTCTGGATTTTTCCGGAGATCGTGTCGTATCTGCCGAGCAAGATGTTCAAGTAGCCCGCCTTGATTGTCAGGACGTAGCTGAAAGAAGCGCCCGCAACGGGACGGCTTCGATGCCGGCCGCCATCGGGAAGCGGTGCTCACCTGGATACACGACGTATAGGGCGTCCAGCTTGAGGTCGTCGATTGCGATACGCATCGATCGCGTGACGCTCGGTGCATCGGCGCGCTTGAATTCGACCCCGACGCGGCGCTCGCCGTTCAACATCAGCAGATCCAACTCAGCCCCCTGATGCGTGGCCCAGAAGTATGCCTCGTCAGGCTTTGCCAGCCGCAGTACCTGTTCGAGCGCGAAGCCTTCCCAACTCGCGCCACAGCGCGGATGCGCGAGCAGCGCCGGCAGCGATCCAACGTCCATCAGCGCATGCAAGAGCCCGGTGTCGCGAAAAATTATCTTGGGGGCCTTCACCTGTCGCTTGCCGAGATTCTCGTGCCAGGGCTGAAGTTGGCGCACCATGAGCGTTTGCGTCAGCGTATCGAGGTAGCGCCGGACGGTCGGTTCGGAAACCCCGAGGGACCGCGCCGGGTCGGCGGCCGTCCATATCTGCCCGTGATAGTGCGCGATCATCCGCCAAAAGCGCAGCATGGCCGGAGCGGCGATGTTGATGCCGAACTGTGGGAAGTCCAGTTCGACATGGCTTGCGATGGCACTGAGACGCCACGCGATGCTGTCTTCGTCGGACGCCGCCAGATAGGAGCGGGGAAACCCGCCGCGCAGCCAGAGACGCGATTCGGCCTCGACGCTGTAGCGCTTAGTCGAAGCGCCGATCTCGCGCAGATCGAATCCGCCGACTTCGATTGTTTCCACTCGGCCAAGCAGTGACTCCCCGGCCTGGCGCAACAGTGCAGGCGATGCACTGCCGAGCAGGAGAAATTGACCCGGCGTGTTCGAACGATCGATCAGCACCCGCAATATCGGAAAGAGACCCGGGGAGCGCTGCACTTCATCGATCACGACCAGCCCCGATAGCCGTTCGAGGGTCGCCATCGGCTGTTCGAGGCGCCTCGCATCCAGCGGATTTTCGAGATCGAAGTAGTTCGTGGAGGGCTTGCTCGCAAGCTTTCGTGCAAGGGTGGTCTTGCCGGATTGCCGGGGGCCGGCGAGGACCACGGCGCGCGAGCGCGCCAGCGCGCGCCTTACGGAAAGTTCAAGATCCAATCGGTGAAGCATGCGGGGATGTTAGCAGAAAAGCCATGAAATTCCAATATAACGTATTGGTTTTTCATGGACATGCACCGGCTGCCAAGTGGCGGCAACGGCTTCACCGCCGTGCGTCTGAAACCTCTCTCATATAGACCGCAAGCGATCGTCCGCGGTCGATTTTCCCGCGGCGGTCCATCGCCGATCCGCGACTCCTATTAAACTCCGCTCCAAAGGAGACCCGAACCCATGAACACACGTCGCTTCGCCATCGCCCTCGTGGCAGGAACTTTGCTCTCCGTGCCCTTCGCGCAGCAGGTCATCGCCCAGGCCTTCCCGTCCAAACCGATCCGCATCATCGTGCCGTTCCCGCCGGGCGGCACCACTGACATCGTCGCGCGTATCGTCGCGAACCGCATGACCGAGACCATGGGTCAGCCGGTCACCGTCGAGAATCGTGGCGGCGGTGGTGGCACGATCGGTGCCGATGCGGTGGCCAAGGCGCCACCGGACGGCTACACGATGATGATGGGGAACCTTACCTTCCCGATGGGCGCGCTCGCGTCCGCGCATCGCTTGCCTTACAACATCGATACCGATTTTGCGGGCGTGTCGATCTCGGTCTTCGTGCCGACGATGGTGACCGCGCATCCAAGCGTTCCCGCTCGCGACCTGCGTGAACTCGCCACCTTGCTGCAAAAGGATCCGTCACTGAAGTACGCGTACGGCTCAACCGGCCCTGGATCGGTGGGGCATGCGATGTATGAGAATTTCATGCGCCAGGCCAAGGTCGAGTTGATCCATGTGCCGTACAAAGGCGCGGCGCCCGCCAAGCAAGAGTTGATTGCCGGCCGTATCCAGGTGGGTGGGGATCAACTGTCGTCGTCGCTCGCCGAAATCAAGAACGGTACGCTGCGCGCGCTTGCAACCTACGGCTCAAAGCGTGTTCCGACACTGCCTGACGTGCCCACTGTTCGCGAGCTTGGCTTTCCGACGCTGGAGGCCGACGGTTGGAATGGATTGTTCGCACCCGGCAAGACGCCCCGCGACATCGTCAATCGCCTGTCGAAGGAAGCGAGCGCGGCGGTGAAGCATCCGGATTCGGTCAGGCGCTTGACCGAACTCGCCGCTGAACCGATCGGCTCGACGCCCGAAGAGCAAGATGCCATCTTGAAGAAACAGCTCGCGCAATTCCGGCTGCTTACCCAGGGCATGAAATTCGAATAGTCGCTACGCGAAGGGGCCGAATAGATTCCTTTCGACGGCGCCAGCGCTGATGAAAGTCGCCATCGTCGGCGCCGGCCCGGCCGGGCTGTACCTAGCGTATCTGCTTAAACGCAAACGTCCTGAGACGGAGGTTCGTGTATACGAGGCCGGACCGGCTGATGCGACCTGGGGTTTTGGCGTCGTGTTCTCGGAACAGGCGCTCGAATTTCTATCGGGGGATGATCCGGAAACCGTCGCCTCCATCACGCCGCATATGGAAACATGGCGTGACATCACGATCTTCCATCGTGGCGAGCGGGTGGTGATCGATGGCATTGGCTTCTCTGCGATCGGGCGGCTAGCGCTGCTGCGCCATCTCCAGGCGCGCGCGGCATCGGTCGGTGTCGTGCCGATTTACGGGCACACGATCGAATCACTAAGCGAGTTGGGCGATGTTGATCTTATCGTCGGCGCCGATGGCCTGAACTCCGTCGTGCGCCGCACCCATGAGGCGCGCTTTGGCACGACGCTCTCCTATCTCACCAATCGCTTCGCCTGGTATGGCACGACCAAGGTCTTTCCGACTCTGTCGCATACGTTTGTTGCCGAGGGGGAGGATGTCTACAACGTCCATCACTATCGGTTCTCACCGACGATGAGTACGTTTCTGGTCGAAACGGACGCGCAGACCTTCGAGCGCCGCGGCTTCGCGCAGATGGATGAACCGAGTTCGCGCCGTGAACTGGAGCGTTTGTTCGCCGATACGCTGGAAGGCCATTCGCTCGTCAACAACCGCTCGATCTGGCGGCAGTTTCCATGGCTCAAGAACGAGCGCTGGCATGTGGACAATTGCGTGCTGGTCGGCGATGCCTTGCATACCGCGCATTTCTCGATCGGCTCGGGAACGCGGCTTGCGCTCGAAGATGTCATCGCGTTGATGAGTGCCTTGCAGCAGCACGATTTCAATGTGGCGCGCGCGTTGCCGGCGTATCAAGCGGCACGGCAACCGGCGTTGGAGAAACTGGTCGCGGCTTCGCATCGCAGCGCCAATTGGTATGAGCGCTTTCGCGACCCTATGCATCTCACGCCCAAGGAATTCGCGATGAGCTATATCACCCGTTCCGGGCGGATCGCACCCGAGCGTCTGCGCGCGATGTCACCGCGATTCGCCGCGCTTTTCGACCATTGAGGTTCTTCGTGCCCGGCATCCAACAACGACTCGACGGCATCGTCTATACGGCGCCTGACCGTGCGACGTACTACTTCAAGGTGGGCGCCTGGATCGATCGCACCATCGGCGACCAACTGCGTGTCATCGCCAAGCAGTTTCCCGAGCGCGTCGCATTCATCTGCGAAGGCAAGCAGATCAGCTTTCGCGAGATCGATGAATGGAGCGACCAGCTTGGCGCATTGCTTCTGCAACGTGGCCTCGAGACGAAAGATCGCGCGATGTTCCAGATGGGCACCGTGATCGAAACCGTCGCGGCCCTCTTTGCCTGCTACAAGACTGGTGTGCTGCCGGTCTGCACCATTCCGCAATATCGCGACATCGAAATCAGCAAACTCGCCGGGGTCACAACACCGCGCGGCTATTTCGTGCAAGCGGACTTCGATCCGAAATTCGACCTGGCGGCATTCGCGAAGCGCATGGCGGGCGAATGTGCGATTCCGCATGTCTTCGTGGCGCGGGCTGGTGCCGGGGATGATCCGTGGCAGGCCGCGCGATCGATCCCACTTGCCGATGCGCGTAAGGTGCTGGGGGCAATCCAGATCGGTTCGGAGGATGTCTGCGCGATGCAACTTTCCGGCGGCTCGACTGGCGTGCCGAAGGTCATTCCGCGTCATCACGCCGAGTATTTGGGCCATGCCTATCACTGGAGCGAAAAGCTCGGCATGACACCGGACGATATCGGCTTATGGGCGCTGCCGATCCTGCATAACGCCGGGATGCTGTGGGGGTTCCTGCGCACCATTCTCTACGGCAGCACGGCCGTGCTCATGCCACGGTTCGATGTACGTCAGTTCTTCGAGCTGATCCAGACGCACAAGGTGAGTCACTGTTTCACGATCGGCCCATTGGTGCCCGCGATCGTGAGATTTGCCGATGTGGAGAAATACGATTCGCGCTCAGTGAAATTCTTCTACACCTTGCAAGGCGCCGAGCAGATCGAGCGACGCACCGGCTTCAGGTCTGCAAATATGTTCGGCATCACCGAAGGGCTTCTGCTGCAGGGTCGCGTAACCGACCCTATCGAATTGCGTCATTTGACCGTGGGCACTGCGAACGCACCATGGGACGAAGTGCGCCTCAAGAAACCTGATGGCGTGGACGATGTGCCGCTAGGGGAGGTGGGCGAGCTCTGTTTTCGCGGACCATCGAGTCTGCGCGCGTATTACAACGCACCGGAAGCGAATGTCACCGCGTTCACGCCGGATGGATTCTTTCGAACCGGTGATCTGATGAGTGCACAGGTATTTGGTGCGCAGCTCGCGTATCGCTTCGAAGGCCGCATGCGCGACAACATCAATCGCGGCGGGGAGAAATTCGGCACCGAAGAATTGGAACAACTGATGGTGCAGCATCCGGCGATCGCCGACGGCAAGGTGGTGGCAATGCCCGATCCGGTGTTCGGCGAAAAGGCCTGTGCATTTCTGGTTGCCAAACCGGGCGCGACGCTGCCGTCAGTGAAGAGTCTCGGCGAATTTCTGATCGGCAAGGGCTTGGCGAAGTACAAGCTCCCAGAGCGCATCGAAGCCATTGATGCGTTTCCGGTGACGCGTGTCGGCAAGCTTGACCGCGCGAAGCTGCGCGCGATGGTGGCGGAGAAGATGAAGGGCGAAGGGCATCGCCCGTGAAAGGTGAGGGGTGATGGCTTGCGGCCGTGAAGGGTGAAGGTTAAAGACGTTACGAAAATGCCACCGTCTTCAACTTCAAGCGCTTCGCGTTGCTCGCCATGTTGGCGTCGATATCGATGACAACTGCAAGGTGAAGCGCGTCACTTGCGCGCAGGCCGTGAGCTGGATCGCGGATCATTTTGGCCGCTTCCCGGAAGGCATTCCTGCTTACTGGGGCGAGGCGCAGGCCTGACGCGCAAAACGTCTCGAAGCCGCGCCATGCCAATTTCGCGTCTTTGGCGGAAAGCCCTGCGGACCGCTCCTTGATAGAAAGCGCGCTCGCGAATTCGGTAAGGATCCAATCCGCTGCAACCAGCGGAATTTCGCAGTCGCTGATCCAGCGATCAATCATATCGCTGTATTTTTCCGACACGAAAAGCGGAACCGCCACGCTGGTATCGAGATAGACCACGAGCGGTGCGCGCCTTAGTATCGATCGGTTTCGCGCATACGTGCGACCACAGGATCCGTGACCGGCATCCCCCGCCGACGTTCGCGTAACTGCTTGAGAAACACGGCCTTGTTGAACGGCTTTGCCGGGGTGAGGGTGATCTTGCCTGCCGGGGTGACCTCCGCCTCGACACTATCTCCTGCACGCAGCCCAGTAGCTCGAATGCATTCGGCTGGAAGTCTGACAGCGAGGCTGTTGCCCCATTTGGCCAGTTGGAGTCGCATGATTCCCGAGTGTGGATATACATAGATATACCATGGTACTAGAGCTCGTCAAGTGCTGGCAAGCCCGATTTTGCGATCGGCGGTGCGATTGTTGCCGGAAAAATATTGGAATGCCGGCCGCGCGTTCATGAACGCATTAAGCGTCTGCCATCATGAATCTGCGCGATTAGTAAAGCGCGTGCCGATCACGCGATCGCCTGGTAGTAGATGTTCTGCGGATGTTTCGCTTCGGCGAAGAAATACCAGCGCTCGGCGAGCAGTCCGGCGTACTGGAGTACGAATGCCGCAGCGAGCGCGAGCATTGAGTGCGGCGCGAACACCAATAGGATCGCCGGTAGCGGAAAGACCAGCATGAGGAATGTCCAACGCGTTGCGCGCACGACTTCGTAGGGTCGGCCGTGGAAGAACTCGCGGGTATTGAACGAGCCGCCCATCGCGCCTTGCGCAATCTGCACAATCTTCGGATGCTTGACGCCGATCGCCGTGGCGAGTGTCGATTTCGGTCGTAACCGCGCATTGCGTGCAAGCGAGGCGAGGCGGGTCAGATAGGCGAGCGCGCCAAACAGCAGCGCGGCGAGCGCATACGGACGTGCCAGTGCCGGATGCAGCAGCGCTGCCAGTAACGCCGCTGCGGTGAGGCCCGATGCGCAGCCGAACGCGGTGAAGTTCACCACGGTGAGCGGCGTGCGCCATTCCTGCAAGAACGGCAGGCAGGCGTAGATCATCCCGGTGCAGATGAATAGCGCGATGCAGAGCACCGCGGCGCTAGCGCCGATAAGCAGCGCGAAGTTTCTGTCCACCGACAGCGCATGCATGAGGCCATACACCGCGACCGCGCCCATCAGCGCCGGCAGCACGATGACCTCGCGTGAGAGCCATGACGTGCGCCACATCGTGGCACTGCGCCAAGCGCGCTTAGGATGGCCGAGATGAAAGAACGAGGCAGTAAGGCCTACCGCGAGAAACGCCAATGCGATCGCCGCGCCAGTCGCCATGAAATCACCCGGCGCGATCGCGAGCAGATCGATCGCAAACAACGCGAGCAACAAGCCCTGACCGACGCCCGCAAGCGTCGTAAAGAGCAGCACTGACCAGGCCGGACGCATGGCCTACCAGCTCGTCACATCATCAAGCGACGGTTCGCCGGTGGCCGGACGCGGCAACTTGCCATCGATCTTGAGCGGATTGTCGTGGCGCGTGAGTTCATCTGCATGAATCTCGGATTTGGTCTTGCGCCGCGGCAGATAGTGGTTTGCCGGTTGTGTACCCCATTCCGGCATTAGCGCATAGCCGCCCTGTTCTCTGATCGCGGTCGACACTGCTGATTCCGGATCATGGATATCGCCGAACAAGCGCGCACTTGTCGGGCAAGCCATGACACATGCCGGCTTGCATTCGGCTTCAGGCAATGCCTTGTCATAGATCCGATCGACGCATAGCGTGCATTTCTTCATCACCTTCTGGTGTTCATCGAGTTCGCGCGCACCATACGGGCAAGCCCACGCGCAGTATTTGCAGCCGATGCATTTGTCGTAGTCGACCAGTACGATGCCGTCTTCGGCGCGCTTGTAGCTCGCGCCGGTGGGGCAGACCGGCACGCAGGGCGGGTCTTCGCAATGCAAGCAGGACTTTGGAAAATGCACCGTCTCGGTTTTGGGGAACTCACCGACTTCGAAGGTTTGCACGCGATTGAAGAAGGTCCCGGTCGGGTCCTTGCCATAGGGTTTGTCGTCGGACAGATAACCCGCTTCGCCCGAGGTGTTCCATTGCTTGCAACTGGTCACGCAGGCATGACAGCCGACGCAGACATTTAAGTCGATGACTAAGGCGAGCTGGGTCATTCGGGGACTCTCTTTCCTGCCATATAGGCGAGCCATTTGGGCGATTTTTTCCCGAGCGCGGGCAACACCGAAAATGTCGGCGACACCGCTTTCTCTTCGTCGGCCGCCGCCGGGTAGATGCGTACGCGCACGTCGTACCAGCCGGCTTGACCGGTGATCGGATCTGAATTCGAAGTCGCGCCGGGCAAGGTGTCGGTGATGAGATGGTTCAGCAGGAAGCCTTTGCGCGCTTCATTGGCGTCTGCATCGAGGCCCCAGGCGCCCGGCTGCTTGCCGATCGCATTCCATGTCCATACGGTACCCGGTTCGACCGCTTCACTTAGTCGACCCATGCAGCGCACCTTGCCCCATTGCGATTCGACCCAGAGCCACGCACCATCGGCGATACCACTCGCTGTTGCGGTGCGCGGATTGATGAACAGATAGTTGTGGGTATGGATTTGCCGGAGCCACGCGTTCTGCGAATCCCAGGAGTGGTACATCGCCATCGGCCGCTGCGTGATCGCGGCGAGCGGATATTTTTCGATATCGGTCGCGCGCAATTCGAGCGGCGGATAGTAGAACGGCAGCGGATCGAAGTAGGTTTCAACCCGGCTGGCCAGATGCTTCGGTGGTTGGCGTCCGGGGCGTTTGCCCTGCGCGGCGAGACGAAAGCGTTGCAGCACTTCCGAATAGAGATGGATCAGGACCGGCTCGTTGAAGCGGCGAATGCGCGTGCGCTGCGCCCACTCCATATAGCCCTTGTTCCAGTTGCGCATGTATTGGTACGAGGGCGGCAGCGACAGATGAAAGACGCAGTTGTTGCGTTGGTACATTTCCCATTGGCTGGGATTCGGTTCGCCCTGCATCGATTTGCTGCCGTCGACACCGCGCCAACCCGCCAGAAAACCGATACCGGACCCGGGCTCAGTCTCATACCGGACGATGAAATCAGGATAGTCGCGATACTTTTTTGAGCCATCCGGGCTCGTAAAAGCAGGGAATCCCAACCTGCCTGCCAGTTCGATCAGCACTTCCTGGAACGGTTTGCATTCGCCGGTCGGCGGCAAGACCGGTACGCGCACCGAGTCGGTCGGTCCGTCGAACTCCGAGATCGGCCGATCGAGCATCGACATCACATCATGGCGTTCGAGATACGTGGTATCAGGCAGCACCAGATCGGCGAATGCGGTCATTTCCGAATGGAACGCGTCGCACACCACGATGAATGGAATTTTGTATTCGCTCTTCGCATCGCCTGCGGTGATGCGATCGTTCAGCATGCGCCGGACCTCGACCGTGTTCATGGTCGAGTTCCACGCCATATTGGCCATGAAGATCATCAAGGTATCGAGGCGGTAGGGATCACCACGCCATGCATTGGTGATGACGTTGTGCATCAGCCCGTGTACCGAGAGCGGATACTCCCAGGAGAACGCCTTGTCGATCCGCACCGGACCGCCATCGGCATCGATGAATAGATCATCGGGTGAGGCGGGCCAACCGAGCGGAGGCCCGGCCAGCGGCGTATTGGGCTTGATCGCGTCGGGGCTCGATGGCGCTTTGGCCGAGGGCGGGATCGCCCGCGGGAACGGCGATTTATGTCGGAAGCCGCCGGGCCGGTCGATGGTGCCAAGCAGGCTCATGAGAATCGCGAGCGAACGCACCGTCTGAAATCCATTGGAGTGTGCCGCTAACCCGCGCATCGCATGAAACGCCACCGGATTGCCGGTAACGGTCTGATGCTCCTTGCCCCAGCTATCGGTCCAGGCGATCGGCAATTCTATTTTTGCATCACGCGCGGTCATGCCCATTTCATGAGCGAGTCGCCGAATGGTTGCCGCCGGAATGCCGGTGATGCCTTCGGCCCATTCCGGTGTATGGGGTTTCACGCGGTCGGCGAGCAGCTGAAACGAAGGGTGTACGCGCGTGCCATCGGCAAGACGGAAATCGCCGAACAAGGCGGGATCGGTGTGGGGCGTGTGGCTCAATACCGGACGGCCGGAGTGACGGTCCCACCAAAGTTGATTCTGCGGAAACATCGGATTCGCCGGCACGATCGATTCGTCCGTGGCGAGCAACCCATGGCGCTCTGATGCGGGATCGTCGATGACCAGATGGCCGCCGTTCGTATAACGCGCAACGAACGGACGGTCGTAGAGTCCTTGCGCGATGATTTCATGGGTGAGCGCAAGCAGCAGCGCACCATCCGTCCCTGGTCGGATCGGTACCCATTCATCGGCGATCGCCGAATAGCCGGTGCGCACCGGATTGATCGAGATGAAACGCCCACCTTGCCGCTTGAATTTCGCGATTGCGATCTTGAGCGGATTGGAGTGATGGTCTTCGGCCGTGCCCATCATGATGAACAGCTTGGCGCGTTCAAGATCCGGGCCGCCGAATTCCCAGAACGAGCCGCCGATCGTGTAGATCATGCCCGCGGCCATGTTCACCGAGCAGAAGCCGCCATGCGCCGCATAGTTCGGTGTGCCGAATTGGCGCGCGAAGAGTCCGGTGAGCGCCTGCATCTGGTCGCGGCCAGTGAATAGCGCGAATTTCTTCGGATCGGTAGCGCGGATTTTCTTCAGCCGCTCTTCGAGAATCGCAAACGCTTCATCCCAGGAGATCGGTTCGAACTCACCCGCACCGCGCTCGGCGCCCGCGCGTCGCTTCAATGGCCGGGTTAGGCGCGCGGGCGACTTCTGCTTCATGATGCCGCTCGCACCCTTGGCGCAGATCACCCCTTTGTTGATCGGATGGGCCGGGTTGCCGTCGATATAGCGGATCTCGCCGTCTTGCAGATGGACCCGGATGCCGCAGCGACAGGCACACATATAGCAAGTGGTGGTCTTGATTTCGGCGGCCAATGGAATATTCCCGCATCAATGGGTGTACGCGCATTGTGGGCCGTTTGCCGCCGGGCCGTAATGAATGAAACTTATGCCATGATAGAAATTCGGGATGCGCCATTCAGGTCGACGCGGGCAGGCAAGATGTTCGTCGCCAGGAATCGACGTTGAGCCCTATGTGCCGCGCGGTCCGAACATGATCATCGCCATGCCGACCAGACAAACGAGCACGCCTGCGATATCCCATGGTGTGGGGCGCACCCCATCAATCGTCCAGAGCCAAACCAATGCAACCGAGACGTACACGCCGCCATAGGCTGCATAGACGCGACCGGTCGCAGTGGGGTGCAAGGTAAGAAGCCAGACGAACAGTACGAGGCTGCACGCAGCCGGAATGAGTAGCCATGCTGAATCGCCCTTGACCCACCAACGATACGGTAGATAGCAACCGACGATCTCGGCGATCGCTGTCAGCACGAATAGGCCGACTGTTTTCACTTCGAGTGCGAACATAGCGTTGCTATCGCGTTCGAATTATCGCCAGAGCAGCTTGGTCGCCCGCCTGGCGCCTTCGGTCAGTGAAGCGAGCTTTGCCCATACGATCGATTCGTCAATTTCATCGGCACCGGCGAATGAGCCAAAGCCGCAATCAGCGCTCGCCACCACATTCTCGCGGCCGACTACGCTCGCGAATCGCACAATGCGCTCGGCCACGAGATCCGGATGTTCGACCAGCATCGACGATTGCGTGATGACACCGGGCATCAGGATCGCTCCGTCTGGCAGCTTTACGTTCTTCCATACGCTCCATTCATGCTCATGGCGCGGATTCGCTGCTTCGAAAGAGTACGCCCCTGCCCGGATGCTGAGCAGAATATCGATGATGTCTTTCAGCTCCATATCATGGATGCGCGGGCCCATGTTGATGCCGTAGCAGGTGTGAAAGCGGATCTTTTCGCGCGGGATGTCGCGCAGCGCATGATTGAGTGCCGCGACGCGAATCTTCGCCCATGCGCGAACATCATCAATGCTCATTGAGGGTTGCCGATTGAGATGGGTCACCAGCCGCGGATCATCGATTTGCAGGATCAGGCCGGCATCGACAATCGCGTGATACTCGACCCGCATCGCCTCGGCAATGGCGTAGAGATACTCCTCGGCGGTCTGGTAATACTTGTTGGTCTGCCAGGCCTCCACATTCGACGGGGCAATTGCCGGCATGAAGCCTTCCAGCACCTTCACACCGCTCATCGCCGCCTTGAACGTATCGATGTCTTGCTTGAGTTGCTGCTGGCCTCTGTAGGTAATCGGTCCGACGCATTCGAGATGTTGCGCGCGGTTGTAGGGCCCGGTGCCGGAGGCGGCCGCCTTTTCATAGAATGCGGGGAACGATTTGAACTCACGTGACCCGGCGAATGGATTGCCGGGCGCGCGTGCCTTGCCGGGCGCGAAGCCATCCAGCCGCTCATTGATGTAATGCAAGAAGCTTGGTTTGCCGAATTCACCATCGTTGATGACGTCGATGCCGATCTCGGCTTGTCGTTTGACGATCGCCGTCACCGTTTCCTTGATGCGCGCATTGAGCGCGGCGGCATCATGTGGCTCGCCATTCACCCGCGCCTGCACCATGCTGACGAGATCATCCGGTCGGACCAGACTGCCGACATGCGTAGTGATAATGCGATCGCTGCTGCGTTTCATGCCTGTTATCCCTTCCTGTGCGGGCGCGGAAGGTCATATTGTCGGGCATCCAAGAAAACGCGGCGGGCAGACCGGCCGGCAGCGCAATCGGCGTTAGCGGTGGAATGCGCGTTGCTGTTCCACCCTACGGTACGGCGCAGTATTGCGCGATCCGTTGGGTGCGATCAACGATCTATGTACGCGTAGAGAACGGGGATCAGGATGATCAGCAAGAGAACGGCCAAAGCGACATGCCAGGCAAAGTGCGCGAGCATTGCCAATGGCCCGACCAGCACAATCGTGGCGAGAATCCATGGCACCGGCGGAACAGGGCCCATCTGCAAACCGGGCTTGCGCTGGCTACTTGGCATTCGTACGCGTGTCGCCGGCTTGGCGCGACGATTGATTGTTTGCACCAGCGCGCGACCCTCGAACCAATGGAACAGCACGAACAACTGCACGAAGGCGCTGCCAAAGAGAATGATCGGAGCGATAAAGATTGCCGGCAGGATCAGCCATGAGTGAATCTTGCCCATGAAGACAAAGGTCGCCGCGGTGCACACGAGGCTACCCGGCGCGAACGGTCCCGAGATGACGCTGCCTTGGCCGTTGAAGAACGACTTCAGCATCTCGTCGCGGTTGATGGCGAGCGTAAAGGCCTTGCGTACGCGTTTGTCGGTCAACAGCGGATTGCGAACGTTGTAGCCGAAGAATTGGTACGAGAGCGCGCTATAGGATTGCAGTCGCAGGCGCTTGTCGCCTTGGATTTCCGGCACATTGCGTGGATTGACCAGCACCGACATATCGATGTTGCCGTACATCAACGCTTGGTTCATGATGTTCTGGTCGGCGAACGGCTTGGCCACAAAGCGCGCAATCTTCGGCTCGCCTTTGAAGTAGTCGGGGTTTGACTCCAACACCACCTCGCCATTGGCAGTGGTTTCCTTGAACCGGTACCCTCGGGCGCTTGCACGCGGATCGAACTCTCCCAGGGCTTGGTGCGAAACTTCTCGCGATCGGCACGCACCGCAACACGTACCGTCTGTTCCGGCAGCCGCGAAACGACTTTGGCAAAGGTACCCTTGGCATCCGTTCGGCCTTCCACCGCACCGTCGATATAGATTTCCGCATCGACGACGGGCTTGCCATCGACCGTCACGGCAAACTGCATGTCGATCTCAACCGGCTTTGGTGCACAGCCGGCAAGGAACGCAATCGAGAGCGCTAAGAGAATATTTCGCATGGTGAGTAGCGGAGGGGCTGTGTGATGGATATGAACTAGATCACCGGGTTCCGGCGCGTCATCGGGCGGATTCCGATTGGCCCGACGGGTGGTGCGTGCCGCTGATCTCACACGCGATCTAAATCGGGACACCCTCCGTTGAGAGAAGGCATGACACCGGTGGTGAGTTCAACAAGGGCGGGTGGACCGTCCCATCGCATATGTGCTGCGTGCGCTATCGATGCAACTTCCGCAGGCGTGACCAGTTGTTTGCGCAGCACGGGTATGCTTAGCGGAAATGTCCCTGATTGACTGGAGGAGGCCTTGACATGAACGCACCCACGAAAGCGACTGAAATCGGTGTCGCAAGCGGTTCAATCGCCGCGCAGCTCGCCGCCTTTGCAAGCGACATCCAATTGAAGGACGTTCCCGCGCAAGTGGTCGAGCGCGCCAAGCTCCACATTCTCGATTGCCTCGGCACCGGGCTTGCCTCGACCGGGTTTGATTTCGCGCAGCGCACCATCAATGCGGTGTCAGGGCTGGCCGGCAACGGCGACTTTCCCGTCATTGGCACGCCGATCAGACTGCCGATTCGCGACGCCGCTTTCGTCAATGGCACCTTGATACATGGGCTCGATTTCGATGACACGCATTCAGGTGGCGTTATTCACGCCTCGGCCTCTGCGCTGCCGACGGTGATCGCCCTTGGTCAGCGCGAAGGCAGTTCGGGCAGCGACCTATTGATGGCCTATCTCATTGGCGTCGAATCGGCGAGTCGCATTGCCACCGCGGCCAATGGCGGCTTTCATCGGGTCGGCTTTCATCCGACCGGGCTGGTGGGTGCATTTGGCGCGACGCTTGCCGCCGCCCGCATTGCGGGGCTCACGCCCTCGCAGATGGAACACGCGCAGGGTGTCACCTTGTCGATGGCAGCCGGTAGCCTGGAGTTTCTCCAGGATGGCGCATGGACCAAGCGCATGCATCCGGGTTTTGCCGCCGCCAACGGAATTCTCGCGTGTACCCTGGCTCGCAACGGATTCATTGGTCCGAAGAAAACCTATGAAGGTCGTTATGGCCTGTTCGCGAGTCATCTTGCGCAGGGCCAACAACCCGATCTGTCGCTTTGCACCAAGGACCTCGGCAGCACCTGGGAAATGCTCAATGTGGCGATCAAGCCCTACGCCGCATGCCATTTCAATCATGCGTTCGCCGATGCCGCGCTCGAAATCCGCAAAAAACATCGCTTCGAATTAAGCGACATCGAATCGATCAAGGCGCTCATCGGTGATGGGCCGGACAAAGTGGTCTGCGAACCCGAAGCCAATAAACGCAAGCCGCAAAATTCATACGACGCACAATTCTCGACGCACTACACGATCGCCACCGCTCTCGTGCGTGGGCGCTATACGCTGGCCGAGCTGGAAGACGACGCGCTAAATGATCCGCGCGCAGCAGCACTGATGCAGAAGACGACCTATGCAATCGATCCAGAGTCAGCCTATCCGCGTTACTACTCGGGCGAAGTCATCGTGAAACTGAAAGATGGCCGCGAATTGCGCCATCGCGAAGCGCAGAACCGCGGATCGGATGCACGGCCGCTCTCCGCCGAAGAAATCATCGCGAAATTCCGCGGCAATGCCGAGCGGGTGGTGTCGACCGGTCGTGCACAGCGGCTTGCTGATGCGGTGCTGTCGCTTGATCGCGCGGAAACTCTCGATGCGTTGATCAAGGCGGTGCGGAGCGCTTAGCTGGAGTCGAGCTTCGCGTGATTGGCAGACGAAGCGTCATTCCCGTGCAGACGGGAATCCAGAACGCTACTAATCTGATGCGATTTTGATGCCTGGACTCCCGTCTGCACGGGAGTGACGGATGGTTTGCGACGCTCTTCAGGGAAACGAAGATGATGCGATCTTGGGCAAAGACCGAAGGGAACGTACGATGTTGATGTCCGCCGGCGATTACCGGGAATCCTTGCGCCGTTACAAACCGACCGTCTATGTCAACGGCCAAGCGTGTACATCAGTGGCCGACGAACCGTTGTTTGCGCCCGGCGTCAATGCGCTCGGATTGACGTATGACTTTGCATTGCGCGAGCAATTCCAGGCGGTGATGCGAGCGGACGTTGCCGGCTTTACGTCGGGCCGCTCCGTTAATCGCTTGATGGCAATTCCGGCGACCGGTCAAGATCTGCTGAACAAGCTTGAAGCAGTGCGGCTGGTCTGCCAGGAAACCGGCTGTGCGGAGCGCTACCTGGGTGGCGATGGGCTCGCCTCGATTTGGCAGCATGCGCACCGGATCGACGCCGAACGCGGCACCAAGTATGTCGAGCGGGTCGGTGCCTATATCGAACGCGTCTACGCCGAAGATCTCACGCTTGGCATCGCGATGACCGACGGCAAAGGCGATCGCACCTTGCGGCCGCACCAGCAGCCGAATATCGATTCGTACTTGCATATCACGGCGCGACGCGCAGACGGTATCGTCATTTCAGGGGTCAAGGCGATCATCACCGGCGCGCCTTACATGCATGAATTGCTGGTGATGCCCTGTCGCAATATGCATGAAGCCGATCGCGACTTTGCGGTGTGTTGCGCGATACCGATCGATGTAAAAGGGCTCACGATCGTGGCGCGCCCGGCCGGGCGGCCTGGTGAGAAGGCCGCCAAGTTCAGCGGCAAATACGGGCAATCGACCGGCGTGGCGATCTTCGATCAAGTGTTCGTACCTTGGGATCGCGTGTTTCTGGCGGGCGAACACGACTATGCGGGCAATCTCGTCTACAACTACACCGCCCATCATCGCCAGACGTGCATCGGCGCACGTGCCGGGTTCGGCGATCTGTTGATCGGTGCCGGTGCATTGATGGCGGAAGCCAATGGCATCGATCTCGATACGGCCAGCAATTTGCGCGAGCCAATGATCGATTTGATCAAGATCGTCGAGGGGTTCTATGCCTGTGGTGTCGCGGCTTCGATCTATTGCCGGCAAGACGAACATGTGCCGGTCGCGATCCCGGATCCGGTCTTTGCGAATATCGGCAAGCTGCTGCTCGCCACGCAAATCTATGACATGCACCGGCTCGCGCATCATGTGTCGGGCGGCTTGATCGTCACCTTGCCCGGGCCCGATGAAGATCACAATCCTGCCACCGCTGGGCGGCTTTCGGATCTCCTTACTGCGCGCTCGGATGTGCCCTATGAGAAGCGTATCGAAGTCGCGCGCTTTGTCGAAGACCTCACTGCGAGTTATCAGGCCGGTTGGTATTCAGTAATCAGCTTGCATGGTGGTGGTTCGCCTGAAGCAATGAAGATGGAGATCTGGCGCAACTATCCGGTCGGCAACAAAGTCGATCTGGTCGAGCGCTTGCTTGATCGCGGCATCCTTACTGATGAGACCCGCAAGATCACCCGCAATCGACAACCGGGGCGATGCTGTATCACCGGATGTGTCGTCCCCATTGCGCCGCAGATGATTCCGTTGCCGATTCCAATCGCCGAAAGATGAATCAAGTACCGTGGAAAAGCCGAGCGCATTCCGCCGCAACAAGGAACAACATTCCATGATCACTGCCGCAACCTACGAACAAAGCCTTGCCACGCGCAAGCACTACTTTCTTCCAAACGGCACCGGCTTCTGGAAGAGCGACTTCATCGCCTCGGCCCATGACGCCTTGCCCTCGCCGCAGGCATTCCTCGTCGAGCAGGATCCCAACCAGGTGATCCTGCCGCACTTCCACGAACAGAATCAATTCCAGATCATCGTGCAGGGCGGCGGTACGCTGGGTCGCAGCGTAGTCGCACCGATTACCGTGCATTACGCGGCCGCCTATACCGGCTACGGGCCGATCACCGCAGGCGCCGACGGCCTTTGGTATTTCACGTTTCGTCCGATGATGGATAACGGCGCGCTGTTCGTTCATGAGTCGCGCGACAAGATGCAGCCGCTGCCGAAAAAGCACTATCACTCCGCGCCGCTTGGCTCCGCATCCGAAGGCGAACTGGCCGCGCTGACTGCCGCAGAAATCCAGCCCATTCACACCGACCTGGATGGTCCGACGATCGCAATCATTCGCGTACCGCCGGGGCAGGTGCTGCCCGTGACCGGAACGGGGCAGGGTGGCGGCCAATTTCTGCTGGTGACAAGCGGCGAAATGATTGCAAGTGGTGCGGGCCATCCAAAGTGGAGTTGCCTCTGGATCGGCAGCGAAGATTGCGCGTTGGAAGGTATTGCGGGAGAACGCGGTGTGGAGGTGCTCTCTCTTGAGTTTCCGCGTCAGGCGTATCGGGCAACCTACATTCCCGGGAAATACAAATACGCGGATTAGGACGAGCCGGTTCAACCTATCCCCAGGACGGCGCCGAGCGGGCTCTTTACGGCGAGCCCGCCGCGCTTCAACACATGGGTATAGATCTGCGTGGTGCGAACGTCGGCATGGCTCAATTGTTCCTGCACAGTCCGAATATCCGCGCCGCGTTCCAGCAAGTGGGTGGCAAAAGCGTGCAGCGTGTGGCAACTTGCCGGTTTGTGAATACCGGAGCGGCGCAACGCGGCACGCATCGCTTTTTGCATACTGCTTTCGTCGATGTGATGGCGGCGGCACTCGCCTGAGCGCGGATCGACGCTCAGGTTGTCCGCGGCGAACACATACTGCCAAGCCCATTCCCAAGGGGCGTTCGGGTACTTCCGAGCCAACGCATGGGGCAAGTACACCGAACCGACCCCCTGCCCGCGGTCCCGCTCGAATGCCGTCGCCCGATTGGCGAGGTGCCGTTTCAGCGGCACCACCAATTCGTCGGGCAGCGTTACCACGCGGTCCTTGCCGCCCTTGCCGTCTCGTACCAGGATGGCGCGATGATCGAAATCCAGGTCTTTGACGCGCAGGCGCACGCTTTCCAGCAACCGCAATCCGGAGCCGTATTGCAGGCACGCAATGATCCAATAGGTGCCCTTCAACTGCCGCAAAATGACCGCCACTTCGCTAGGGGTGAGCACCACCGGCAGCCGTTGCGGGCGCTTTGCCCGAACGATGCCGGCGCAATCGCCAAGCGGCTGCTCCAGAACTTTGCCATATAGAAATACGAGCGCATTGAGCGCTTGATTTTGCGTGGAAGACGCCACATCCGCCGCGACCGCCAAGTGCGAGAGGAAGGCCGCGACCTCGGCTTCGCCCATATCCGCCGGATGCCGCTTGGCATTGAACAGAATGAACCGCTTGATCCAATGCACATAGGCCTCTTCCGTGCGGATGCTCAAAT
>CAMDRJ010000058.1 GCA_945906755.1 Klebsiella pneumoniae
GTCCCTCTTGGGTGGACTGCATCGCGAGCACCACGCCGACCGGCTCGTGTTGCATGGTGCGCACGTAATGCAGCGTCCGGCCCCACCATGCCGCGGTCGGTTCAAGGGCCTTCACTTCCGAATCCTTGAGGCCCGCCGCACGCGTGAACGCGAAGATGTCGAGCATATGGTCGTGCGGCTTATGGCCTTCGCGCTGGATCGCGGCGAGGCCGGCTTCTTCGGCGAGGTTCTCGATGATCGAACTCCGTACATCGCCCGGCGCCCGCGTGAAGAGATAACCGAAGCTAGGGAGCACGAGGGTCACGAACTTGTAGTGCTGGCCCATGTAGAGGCCCATCGCCCGCAACGGCAATTTGCCTTGGCCGAACAACTTGAAAAACGGATGATTCTTGGTGTGCCATTGCTCGCGAATAGCGGTGATGCGGTTGGCAATCGCGCGGGAACCCGGGGTGCCTGATTTCTTCTTCATCGTTGTCTCCTCTATTGGACCCGTAGCATAAGAGATTCGCAACCGGCTCGCCAGACGACCTCACTCGAGACCTAACCGCCGGGCGCTTATATGGGTACGGGGCAGCCGCTCGGCAATCGCCTCAAAATTCCCAAGGTGCGCCCGCATTAGGCTTTTCCACAGCTTGCCGTGATTCAGAACGAAAAAATGCAGCATCTCGTGCACGATGACGTAATCGCCAATTTCGCGGTCCAGCGCGAGCAACTCTGCGTTGAAGTTCAGATTTCCGGCGGTGGAGCAAGAGGCCCATTTGTTGCGCATCGGCCGGACCGCCAGCGAGTGCTCCTTGTAGAAGACACAGGCCTCCCGGTCCACGGCCACGAGGAATGCCTTGTAGCCAAGGGGCTCGACGTTCAAGCGGAAATGGTCGGCGACGACGTGCGCCACCTTTGGCACGCGGTCCTTGCCGTTAAGGAAGTTCTTCAGGTTCACCGCCCGTTCGAGGATCTTGTTCAGCTCTTCCAGGTTGCCGATCTCTTCGTGCTTCCAGCGAAAGATATTTCGCCGCACCGTGTTCCACGTTACGCCGTAGGCGAAGCCGATTGCTTCGGTGGCGGTGAACAGCATCTCGGGCACCATGACCTCCGGGGTCTCTTCGTGGTAGCGGCGGATCTGGTCCACCCCGAGCGCGATCGCCTCGTCCTTGCTCGCGTTCTTGCATTCGATCACTGCCACCGGGATGCCGTTGACGAGGAACACCACGTCCTCGCGCGTACCGTATTTACCGTTGTGCGAATAGAACTCCTCCGTCACCTCATACACATTGCGCACAGCGTCCGGATCAAAGCCGCGCCGGGCCTCTGCTTCCGCACGCGGCACATAACGCCACTCGATCTCCTGCGCGTAGGCGAGGATGCGGGCTTGGACGGCTTTATGTTTGGTCGGAGAAGACCCGGCTCAATACACTTCGCCGTGGCTGCCCACATTCACGAAAACGAGTTCGTGCTCGCGCAATTCAAGTTCGAGTGTGATGCGGTACTGCATGGAGATCGAGGCCGAATGCAGGCCCGCCAGCTTGCCTTGCAAGGGATGCAGGCGTAGCGAGGGATGAAGCGGGTTTTGTTCCAGCAGCAGCAGGGTTTTGAAGTAGCGTTCCCGCAAATCGGGATGCTTGGCGAGGAAGACCTTTTCCCGTCTCTGGTACGAGGCGGGAAAGACCAGCTTGAACGGCATTCACCGCACCGCGCGTTTGAGGCGCGCGATGTGCTCTTTGGCGGTTTCAGTTACGTAATTGCCCTTCTTCACTGCGGCGCGCGCCTCCTGCCAGGCGGCATGAATCTCGGCCTCGCGCAGACGGTCGTAACGATCCATATCCATCACCACATAACGCGGCCGGCCCCGCACGCTGATAACGGCTTCCTCGTGGTCCTCCAAGGCCGCTTCAAGTGCGGAAACACCTTTGGTTTTCAGATCATTGGCGGTGATAGCGCTCATCGTGTTGTAAAGAGTATGATTAATAGTGCTATTGTAAGCTCTGTTTAGAGTATGCTCAAGCGCATCTGCCGACAGCGCATCTCGCGGGTTTCCGGATCCGGTTGTTCAGGCGGAGGTCGTTGACCAAAACTTCGTTGGTACTCCGCGTCGGCCCGCTTATTGACAATTTCCGCCCCCGGCCCGCTGGAGCTGCTCGTCATCCAGCGCGAATCCCTTGACGATGTATTCCCGCAACGGAGCGTGCGGATCACGGACCAGACGAAATCGTCGGGCTTGGCCGGTTGCAGCGGCAGATGGAAGCGCACGAGTTTCTTGAACAGGCGGCGTCCCAGATCCAGGACTCAAGGCTCTTGTTGTTGGCTTCCGGCATATGTGGATTCTTGACCCCGTATCAATTCGCCTTCGTTGCCTATGGCGCTTGCCGAAGTGCTCCCAGCGCAGTAGTTGCAGGCTGTTCATGCTTTGTGCATGATAGAACTCTTTGCGTTCCCCTCGTCAATGCCGCTCGGTCTGCTCCGTTTCGCCTTTTCGCGCCGCCATCCGGAACCCCGGATGTTCCGGCGTCATGACGTGCTCAAGAAGGCCTATGACGTTGTGATCATCGGCGGCGGCGGACACGGCTTGGCTGCGGCGTACTATCTCGCCCGCGACCACGGTATCACCAATGTCGCCGTGTTGGAGAAGTCGTATCTGGGTGGCGGCAACACCGGACGCAATACGACGATCATCCGCTCGAACTATCTGACGCCAGAAGGTGTGGCGTTCTATGACCAGAGCGTGCGCCTGTGGCAGGACCTTGCCGAAGAGTTCGATCTCAATCTTTTCTATTCGACCCGCGGTCACTACACGCTGGCCCACACTGATGCCGCGATGCGTACCTCGCGATGGCGGGCCGAGGTCAATAAGCACTACGGCGTCGACAGCGAGGTGGTCGACGCCAAGGCCGTGCATGAAGCGGTACCGGCGATGGACATGTCCTGCAATGGTCATGCGCCGATCCTCGGGGCGCTCTATCACCGGCCGGGGGCAATCGCGCGGCATGATGCGGTGGCCTGGGGATACGGTCGCGGCGCCGATATGCGCGGCATCGAAATTCATCAGCAGACCGAGGTCACAGGCATTACTTTGGAGGGCGGGCGTGTGGTTGGTGTCCGCACCAATCGCGGTGATATCGCAACCACCAAGGTGCTTTGCGCGGTGGCCGGATCGACGCCCCGCATCACAAAACTCGTGGGCATTCGCACGCCGATCGAAATTCGTCCGCTCCAGGCGATGGTGACTGAACCGCTGAAGCCGTGGCTCGATGCGATTCTGGTGTCGGCAAGCTTGCATGTGTATGTCAGTCAATCGGCGCGTGGTGAATTGGTCATGGGTGCATCGCTTGATCCGTACGAGCTCCATTCCACCCGCTCGACGTTCGATTTCGTCGAGAGCCTCGCGCCGCACATGCTCGACATGTTTCCGTTCCTATCTGGCGTCAAGATCAATCGACAATGGGCAGGCATGGCCGATGTGACGCCGGATTTCGCACCGATCATGGGCAAGACGCCCATCGACGGGTTTTATCTGGACGCCGGTTGGGGCACCTGGGGATTCAAGGCCACACCGGTCTCCGGCAAGACGATGGCGCATACGGTTGCGCGCGATGAGAATCATCCGCTGATTGAAAGCTTCAATCTGTCGCGTTTCGCGCGTTACCAGTTGACCGGTGAACGTGGCGCGGCCTCGGTGGGGCATTGACATGAAACTCATCACCTGTCCAGTCAACGGCCCGCGTCCGGTGAGTGAGTTCGTCTGCCATGGTGAACATCGGGAGATGCCCGATCCGGCGGGCGCATCGGACGATCAGTGGTCGGACTATGTGTTCAATCGCAGCGGTGCGCCGGCCGTGAAGCGCGAATGGTGGTGCCATGTGCCAAGCGGCATCTGGTTCATTGCCGAACGGGATACCTTGGCCGATCGTGTGATCAAGACATATTTGTGGAGCGCGGCCGGCCAATGAGGCTCCAACCCGTCGCACGCGAATGGATCGATCGCAGTCGGCCGATTGCGTTCACCTATGAAGGTCGTCGTTTCGACGCGTTCGATGGCGACACGATCACTTCCGCCCTGTGGGCGGCGGGTGAACGGGTGCTGGCGCGCAGTTTCAAGTATCACCGACCACGCGGGCTGCTGTCCCTGGCCGACCATGATGCGAATGTGCTCGTCCAGGTTGGCAGCGAACCCAATATGCGCGCCGATGTGACGCAGGTGCGTGCGGGCATGGTGGTGGAGGCGGTGAACACGGTCGGCGGTGTCCGGCGCGATCGACGCCGGTTTCTTGACTGGCTGTCGCCGTTCCTGCCGGTCGGGTTCTATTACAAGGCCTTTTACTCGAAGCAGTGGTTTCCGACCTGGGAGCGGATGTTCCGTCGCTACGCGGGGCTCGGCGCGGTGCATGTTCAGGCGCCACGCCGCTATACGCCCAAGCGCTATGACTTCTGCGATGTGTTGGTGATTGGGGCCGGTCCCTCTGGCCTGGCGGCGGCGATCGCGGCGGCCGATGCCGGGGCGCAGGTCGTCATCGTCGATGAAAATCAGCGCGCCGGCGGCAGCGGGCTCTTCAATCTCGGTGCAGATGCGAGTATTGCCATGCGCACCGCGGCGCTTGCGGAGCGTGCACAGTCGCATCCGCGCGTGCGCCTGCGGACCTCCACCATGGCCGCCGGGTACTTCGCCGATCATTGGATTCCGCTGGTCGACGCTGACCGCATTACCAAGATGCGTGCACGATCGGTGATCATCGCTCAGGGCGTGTTCGAGCAGCCTGCGGTCTTCCGCAACAACGATTTGCCCGGCGTCATGCTGGCGTCCGCGGCGCAGCGACTCGTCTATCGTTTCGCGGTGAAACCGTGCGAGCGGGCGGTGGTTCTGGCGGCCAACAGCGATGGATATCAGGCAGCGCTGGATTTGGTGGCACATGGCGTGAGTGTCAGTACGATCGTTGATTTGCGTCCCGCGGGTGAACCCACGGAGCTGCGCGAGCGGGTCGCCAAACAGTCCATTAACGTGCTGCAAGGCTATGGTGTCGTCGAGGCGGTTGATGCCGGCAATCGTTTGTCTGGCGTGACGATCGCGCCGCTCGATGCGAAAGGCGAGCTGGATGCCGCCCGGCGCGCGTTGATCGAGTGCGATGGCCTCTTGATGAGCGTCGGTTGGGCGCCGGCCGCGCAGCTTCTCTATCAGGCGGGAATGCGCAGTCGATTCGATGAAGCAATCCAACAGTTCGTGCCGGACTTGCTGCCGGGTGGTGTGTTCGCATGTGGGCGGGTCAATGGTGTGCATGCATTTACTGATCGCTTGACCGATGGCGAGCGTGCGGGGGCGTCGGCCGCGAACGCGCTGGGGCTCGTTGCGTCCAGCGTGCGTGCAGTGCGACGCGATACCACCGCGCGTTCCCATCCCTATCCGATCTTTGCACATCCAAAGGGCAAGAATTTCGTCGATTTCGACGAGGATCTCCAGTTGCGGGATTTTTTCGATGCCGCGCAAGAAGGCTTCGACAACATCGAGCTTCTCAAACGCTTCACGACGGTTGGCATGGGGCCGTCACAGGGCAAGCATTCGAATATGAATGCCATTCGCATCCTGGCGCGCATTCGCGGCCTGCCGATCGAGCAGATCGGGACGACCACCGCGCGGCCATTTTTTCATCCGGTGCCGATGGCGCATCTGGCCGGGCGGGGTTTCACCGCGGAGCGCCAGACGCCACTGCATGCGCGACATGCGGCACTTGGCGCGGTGTGGATGCCCGCCGGTCAGTGGATGCGCCCGGAGTATTACCGCGTCCCAGGAAAAGATCGCCTCGCTGCGATCCACGCGGAAGTCGCGGCGGTTCGCAACACGGTCGGCATGATCGACGTCGGCACCCTCGGCAAGATTGAGATCGCAGGTCCGGACGCGGCGAAGTTCCTGGAGCGGGTCTACACCGGCCGCTTTGCGAATTTGAACGTCGGGGCGACGCGCTATGGGCTGATGGTCGATGAGGCGGGCGTGGTCATCGATGACGGGGTCGTCGCGCGTTTCAACGACGAGCACTTCTATTTCACCACCACCACCTCGGGTTCCGCGACGGTCTATCGCGAATTGCAGCGACTCAACACGATGTGGGGCATGGCGTGTGGACTGGTCAACCTGACTGGCACGATGGCTGCCGTTAATCTGGCCGGCCCGCTATCGCGCGAGTTACTCGCCAGCGTAACTACGTCGAACGTCACCGAAAGCGCGTTTCCCTATTTGGGTGCACGGAATATGACGATCGCCGGCATTCCCACCCGCGTCTTGCGCATTGGTTTCGTCGGCGAGCTGGGCTTCGAGATTCATGTGCCGGCTGACCAAGGTATCGAGCTATGGGACGCCATGATGCGGGCGGGCGAACCGCTAGGCATCCGCGCCTTCGGGGTTGAAGCGCAGCGTCTGCTCCGACTGGAAAAAGGCCACATCATCATCAGCCAGGACACCGATGGCCTCACCACGCCCTATGAAATCGGTATGAGCTGGGCGTTGCGCATGGACAAACCATTTTTTGTCGGACAACGGACTCTCACTGCGCAAAAGAGCCTGCCGGTGCGACAGCTGCTGGTCGGCTTTGAGCTTATCGGTGCAGGGGCTGCAGCGGTCGCCGAGTGTCATCTGATCATTCATGCCGGTGCGATCGCCGGCCGCGTCACCAGCGTGAGTTTCAGTCCGACGCTTGGCAAAACCATCGGCCTTGCCATGCTGCGGCCGGATCTCGCGAACAGTAGCGCGACGTTTTCGATTCGGGTGACAGATGGCCGCATGGTCGAGGCGCGCATCGTGCCGACACCGTTCTATGACGCCGATAACGCGCGCCAGAAGCTCGCGCAAGCGGCATGAGAGCCAGCCCATTGCAGGGTGAGCATGGCGAGGACGTCCTGCGCTGGACCACCGTGCGCGACATGCCAGTGCCGTGGTCCTACCGCGCGACCGGCGCTGCGGAGTCCCTGGCGATCGCGGATGTTTCCGCGCTACCGCGCTACGGTCTCAAAGGCCCCGGTGCCGTTGCATGGCTTGGCAGCATCGGCATCGCGATTCCCGATCGCCACAACCGATGGCTTGATCTGCCCGGCGGCGGGTTGATCGGCCGACTTGGGCACACGGAATTTTTCATCGAGGATGGGCCGACGGGCAACGTGGTCGATACGACCGTCGGGCGGTTCGGGGCGGGTACGCCAGGCGTCTATGCGGTGCCGCATCAGGATGCCGCGATCGTTCTCACCGGGGAACGCACCAACGAGGTGCTGGTGCAGACCTGCAATATCAATTTTGGTGCAATCGAACCGCGCGAGCTGGTCATGACATCGATGGTGGGTGTATCGGTCCTCGTGATTCCGCGAGACAATCGGATCCACATCTGGTGCGATCCTTCTTTTGGTCCGTACCTGTGGCGCACCCTGGTCGCGATCGTTCGTGAGCTGGGTGGTGCGCCGATCGGCATCGGCAAGGTCTATCCGGAAATTCAGTGATTGGAGGATTGGATATGTCAGCGGCTGCGGCAAAGAAATTCCTGAATGACCACGACATCAAGTTCATTCTCGCGCAGTTCGTCGATATCCATGGCTCGGCGAAAGGGAAGGCGGTGCCGGCCCAGCATCTCGACATGGTGCTAAACGACGGGGCGGGTTTTGCCGGGTATGCGCTCTGGGGGCTCGGTATGGGACCGCACGGACCCGACTATATGGCGGTCGGTGATCCCTCCACCATCAGTCTGGTGCCGTGGATGCCGGGCTATGCGCGAATGGCGTGTGATGGCCATGTGAAAGGCAAGCCCTATGAATACTGCTCGCGGGTCGCACTCAAGGCGCAGGTGGAAAAGCTCGCCAAGCGTGGTATGACGCTCTTCACTGGTATCGAGCCCGAATTCATGCTGCTCGCGCGGGGCGCCGATGGCAAGCTTGGGCCGGCCGATGCGACCGACACGCTCGAAAAGCCCTGCTATGACTACAAAGGGTTGGCGCGCAGCACCGCCTACCTCGACAAGCTGGTGGGCGCGTTGCAGCAAGCCGGTTTCGACATCTATCAGATCGATCATGAAGATGCGAACGGCCAGTTCGAAGTCAACTATACCTACAGCGACTGCCTGACGACGGCGGATCGCTTCATCTTCTTCAAGATGGCGGCGGCCGAAATCGCGCGCTCGATGGGGATGATCGCCACCTTCATGCCGAAGCCATTTTCGAATCGGACCGGGACGGGCGCCCATTTCCACATCTCGTTGGGCGATGCGAAGACCAAGAACATTTTTCATGACGACAACGACAAGAACGGCATTGGCCTCTCGAAAGATGGCTACCACTTTCTCGGCGGCATTCTCGAACACGCCAAGGCATTAACGGCGGTCTGCGCACCTTCCATCAACTCGTACAAACGGCTGGTGGTGGGGCGCGCGCTGTCGGGGGCGACCTGGGCACCCGCGTACATTGCCTATGGCGATAACAACCGGACGGCGTTCGTGCGGATCCCCTATGGCAGGATCGAATTGCGGCTGCCCGATGGTTCCTGCAATCCATACCTCGCGACCGCCGCGATCATGGCGGCCGGCATCGATGGCATCGATCGTAAGCTCGATCCGGGCGCGCCGAACAACCACAATATGTATGAGTACAGTCAGGCGCAGTTGAAAGAGTTGAAGATCGATCTTCTCCCGCAGAATCTCGCCGAAGCGCTCAATGCGCTCGAAGCGGACAAGCTGATCTGCGAGGCGATCGGTCCGAAACTCTCGCAGGAGTTTCTCTCGCTGAAGCGCATGGAGTGGATCGAGTACTCGCGTCATGTGTCGGAGTGGGAGCAGTCGCGTTATCTGGAATTTTTTTAGGAAATAATTGCACAAGGGGGCTCGCCCCCTCGTATCTCCCCGAGAAATATGGTCACGCTGATTGCGCGTGATCGCTTAATCAGCGCTTCCTTAGGATCGCATCACTCATGTGTGGAATCGTCGGACTACTGGTCAAGAAACCCAAGCTGCGCGCCAAGCTGGGTGAACTAATGTTGCCCATGTTGATCGGTATGACCGAGCGCGGTCCCGATTCGGCGGGCATGGCGGTCTTTACCGCGACGGTTGCGAAGGGACGCAGAAAAATTTCGCTCTACGCCGGCGACCATCCGATCGATTGGAAAAAGCTGGAGCGTGCCGCCAAGACCGAGCTGGGCCGCGATGCCACGGTGACGACCAAGCTCAATCACGCCATCCTGGAGGCCAAGGCCACCGCGCCGCGCCTGCGCGCATGGATCAATGAACACTATCCGATGCTGCATGTGTTGTCGGTGGGGCAGGCCATCGATCTCTACAAGGATACCGGTCTGCCGGCATCGATTGCCGAACGCTACGATTTCGCCAAGCTGCAAGGCACACACCTGGTCGGACACACGCGGATGGCGACCGAATCGGCGGTCACCCCCGCGCATGCGCACCCCTTTACCGCGGGCGAAGATTTCTGCCTCGTGCACAACGGCTCGCTGTCCAACCCATACAGTATCCGGCGCAAGCTCGAGCCCCTTGGCATTCATTTCGATACCGACAATGACACCGAAGCGGCGACGCGCTTTCTCGAATGGCGGATGCGTGAAGGCGATGATCTGGAAAGCGCGTTGCAGAAGGGCTTCGAGGAACTGGATGGTTTTTTCACTTTCCTAATGGGGACGAAGAACGAGCTCGCGTTGGTGCGCGATGCCTTTGCCTGCAAGCCGGCGGTGGTGGCTGAGACCGACGACTATGTCGCCATCTCCTCGGAATTTCGATCGCTTGCCAAGTTGCCCGACGTGAAGAACGCCAATATCTTCGAGCCGATGCCCGAACAGATCCATGTGTGGAGGGCCTGAATGGCAGCGGACGTTCAATTCGATCTCGCCAAGCAGCCGCTCCGGGCACTCAATCAATTCCTGCACGGCACGCTGGATGGTACCAAGCACGTCAAAGTGACCAATCCCGATGGCGCGCATTCCATCGCGGTCGGCGTCGATGCGCCGATCGACATCACAATCGATGGGCACGCCGGCTACTACGCGGCCGGTATGAATATGCAGGCGAAGGTTACGATCAATGGCAATGCAGGCCCCGGTGTCGCCGAAGGCATGAGTTCAGGCATGGTGCGGGTAAAGGGTAATGCATCGGTCGCCGCCGGCGCCGCGGCACATGGGGGACTGCTCGTCATCGAAGGGGATGCATCGCTGCGCTGCGGCATCTCCATGAAGGGCATCGACATCGTGGTGGGCGGCAGCATCGGCGATTTCTCCGGGTTCATGGCGCAGGCCGGGCGAATCGTGGTGTGCGGCGATGCCGGTCATCATCTCGGCGACTCGCTCTATGAAGCGGTGATCTATGTGCAGGGCGCGATCAAATCATTCGGTGCCGATGCGCATGAAGAACCAATGACCGACCAAGACATTCACGCGCTCGGTGAACTGCTCGCTCGCGCCGGTTTCAAACATGATCCAAAAAAATTCAAGCGAGTGGCCTCCAAACGCGAGCTTTACCATTGGAACGCCGATGCGAATCAGGAGTACTAAGACATGACAGGCAGGTATCCAGATAGTTCCGCTTGCGCCTGGATTCCCGCCTTCGCGGGAATGACGAGCCGAAGGTGGGCTCGCCGTGCTAATCAGGTCATCGTATGAACCGCCCAATCGAGCACGGCCTTACACCGCAGGCGCCCGCACCGGGCGAGGAAAGTGCCACCTTCGATCGGCATACGATCGACTACATCCAGCGTGCCGCGGCGACCGGCCTCTATGAGATTCGCGGTCTGGGCGCCAAGAAGAAGCTGCCGCATTTCGACGATCTGACGTTTCTTGGCGCTTCGCTGTCGCGCTATCCGTTGGAGGGCTATCGCGAGAAGTGCCATACGAAGACGGTGCTTGGCACGCGGTTCGCCACCAAGCCGATCGAGCTCGCTATTCCGATCACGATCGCGGGGATGAGCTTCGGTGCGCTATCGGCCAACGTGAAGGAAGCGCTTGGCCAAGCGGCGAGCGCCATGGGGACTTCGACCACGACCGGCGACGGTGGCATGACCCAAGAGGAACGTCGGGCGTCCAAGACATTGGTGTATCAGTGCTTGCCGTCGCGTTACGGATTCAATCCGGATGATCTACGCCGCGCCGACGCGATTGAAGTGGTGATCGGCCAGGGTGCGAAACCAGGTGGTGGCGGCATGTTGCTTGGGCAGAAGATCAATCCGCGCGTCGCCGCGATGCGCGTGTTGCCGCCGGGCGTGGATCAGCGTTCCGCGTCGCGGCATCCGGACTGGACCGGGCCGGACGATCTCACCATCAAGATCAAGGAGCTGCGTGAAATCACCGACTGGGAAAAGCCGATCTATGTGAAGTTCGCGGCCACCCGCGTGCTGCATGATGTAAAGCTCGCGGTGCATGCAGGTGCGGATGTGATCGTCATTGACGGCATGCAAGGCGGTACCGCCGCCACGCAATGGGTGTTCATCGAACATGTGGGCATCCCTACGCTGGCTGCGGTACGCCAGGCGGTGCAAGCCCTTGAAGAGCTGAATATGCGCGGCAAGGTGCAGCTCATCGTCTCCGGTGGCATTCGGACTGGCGCGGATGTCGCCAAGGCTTTGGCGCTTGGTGCGGATGCGGTATCGATCGGCCAGGGTGTGCTGTTCGCGCTCGGCTGCAATCAACAGACCTATCATCAGAACGGCGCGCTTCACTCCGCCATGGACGACTACCGAGCGCTTGGTACTACGCCTGGGTCCTGTCACCATTGCCATACCGGGCGATGCCCGGTCGGTGTGACAACGCAAGACGCGATACTCGAGCAACGCTTGGAACCCGCGATTGGCGCCCGCCGCGTCAAGAACTATTTGAATACGCTCAACATGGAACTCACCACGATCGCGCGAGCCTGCGGGAAGCAGGATGTGCATCATCTGGAGCCGGAAGATCTGGTCGCCTTGACGATCGAAGCGGCGGCAATGGCAGGCGTGCCGCTGGCCGGCACGAACTGGATACCTGGAGGCCAAGCACCATGAAGACCCTGATCAAGAATGGCCGTATCGTTACTGCGGTGGATGACTACGTCGCCGATATCGTCATCGACAATGGCCGCATTGAAACCATCGGCCGGCATATTGCGGTGGGCGGCGATGTCGAGGTGCATGACGCGTCGGGCTTGTTGGTAATGCCGGGTGGCGTCGATGTGCATACGCATCTCGATTGGGCGTTTGGTGCTACGCATACGGTGGATACGTTCGGCACCGGTACCAAGGCGGCGGCGTTTGGCGGCACCACCACGCTGATCGATTTCTGCAATCAGACGATGGGGGAGAGTCCGCTCAAAGGCCTCGAGCAATGGCACAAGCGTCGCGAAGGCGCGTGCGTCGATGTCGGCGCCCATATGATCATGCTGGACGTCAACGCCGGCAGCCTCGCGGATATGAAAACCCTGATCAATCGCGAAGGCGTCTCAAGTTTCAAGCTGTTCATGGCCTACCCGGGCGTGCTGATGCTGGACGACGGTGCATTGTTCAAGGCGATGCGCATGGCGGGCGCCAATGGGGCGCTCACCTGCGTGCATGCGGAAAATGGCCCGGTCATCCAGGTGCTGGTGCAAGAAGCACTCGAACAAGGCCTCACTGCGCCCAAATATCATGCCACCACCCGACCGCCGATCCTCGAAGGCGAAGCGACGCATCGCGCGATCCGGCTCTCCGAACTCGCGCGTGCGCCGCTCTATATCGTGCATCTGTCCTCAGGGGAGGCGCTCTCCTATGTGAGCGAGGCGCGCGATCGCGGCATTCCGGTCCACGCGGAAACCTGTCCGCATTATCTATTCCTCACCAACGAAGAGTATGAGCGGCCCGGCTTCGAGGGCGCGAAATATGTGATGACGCCACCGCTGCGTGAGCGCGGGCAAGCGGCGCATCTTTGGCGCGGCCTGAAGACCGATGATCTGCAGGTGGTGTCGACCGATCATTGCCCGTTCTGTTTCAATGCCCAGCCTTACGGCATTCAGTTTTCCAAGCAGTTGGGAGCCGAGCGATTCAGTGAAATCCCGAATGGCGCGCCCGGCGTTGAAACGCGGCTGCCGCTGGTGTTCGAAGGCGCGGTCCTCAAACAGGGCATGTCGATCAACCGCTTCGTCGAGATCGTGGCGACCGCACCGGCAAAATTATTTGGCCTCTTTCCGAAGAAGGGCACGATCGCGGTCGGCACCGATGGCGACATCGTGCTCTTCAATCCGGACGAGCAATGGACCATCCGCGCCGCCGAGCATCACAGTCGCATGGATTACACCTTGTTCGAAGGGCGTTCGGTGACCGGCCGCGTGAAGAAAGTGTTTCTACGCGGCCAGTGCATCGTCGATGGCGCGACATGGCATGGACGGGAAGGCATGGGGCAGTATCTCAGTCGCGGCGAATCGGGCCGCATCAATTAATTCCGAATTTACGAGAGCGAATTCGGACTGACCTCACCCTCGCCCCTTGCGGGAGGGCCGGGGAGAGGGGTATTGAGCGTTCCATTCGTTCAAACACCCGCACGCGCTTTTGTCGTGGCTGCCGGCCGACGCGTTGCTGCGACCGGTTCTTCGTACAGCTGCACGGCCCACGCAGCGGTCATCGCGAGGTAGTAGTTCTGATGCAGCTTGGCGACGTTGCTACTTAACGCACCGCGCATCGCCAGCCACATGATCACCTCGGCGCCTTCACTGCCGCCTAACTCGATGAAATCACCATGGGTCATGTTGGCGAGCACTTCCGGGTCTTTGGCAAGCAGGTCGAGAAACCGAAGATCCCAATCGCTATCGTTGTAGCCCGCCCGTTCGCCCGACAGTTGATGCGACAAGCCGCCCGTACCGACCACCACTACATTCAGATCTTCCGGATACGACTCGATGGCGCGACGGACCGCTTGTCCCAATTTGTAGCAACGCCGCGGTGTGGGCATCGGATGCTGCAGCACGTTCATTTCGATCGGCACGATGACCCCAGGCCAGCTGGTCGCATGCTCGGGCCACATCACCGAGAGCGGCGAGAAGCAACCATGATCGATCGGCAAATCGGTGAACACCGAGATGTCGAATTCATCGGTGACGAGCGACTCTGCGATATGTCGCGCCAACGCCGGATGCCCATTCACTGGTGGCACCGGACGCAGGCCAAGACCTTCATCCGCCACCGTGTGCCGCTCACTTAGCCCGACCGCAAAGGTCGGATAGTGATCGAAGAAGAAGGAATTCGCATGATCGTTGTAGAACATGACCAGCACATCCGGGCGCATACGCGCGAGCCATTCGACGATCGGTTGATAGCCTTTGAATAGGGGCGCCCAAGCCGGATGCTGTTGCTTGCCCTGATCGAAGGCGATGCCGATGGTCGGGGTGTGGGAAGTGCCGATGCCGCCGATGATGGTTGCCATATAAAGATCCTTGTCTAGCGAGCGTCTGGCACGCGGCGGGTCTTCAGAAATTCTTCGAGCGGCTCGCCACGCATTTGCGCGCACATTGCGGGATTGCCAACGCCCGTCACACGTCCGAGTTTTTCCAGCGCGAAAAAGTTCGCTCCGTAAGCAGCCATCGCTTTCCAATCTTTGGTGCGAACCATCTCGCGCTCCTTGGCGGTCAGCCCGGCATGCTCGAAGGCCGCCTCCGGATCGCTTTTGAAGAGAGACCGGTTCTCCGGGCGCGCGAGGCCGCAAAGGAAGCGATTCAGACGCATGCCTTGCGCGCTGCGATCGAGATCGAACAAGAAGGTGCCGGCGAGCGATCTTACTTTCTCGATTTGTGGGTTCATGATGGGAAGGGTTCGTTGAAGGATCAGTCTAGTACATGTAATGGCCGCCGTTGACATGCAGCACTTGTCCCGAAACGAAACCGCCGCCATCGGAACAAAGGTAGCTGCACGCGGCCGCGAGTTCGTCGACATGGCCAAAGCGGCCAAGCGGAATCTCTTTCTCCAATTGCTCGCGTGGCTGATGCTTGTACTGGGACCAGTCGCGCACCGTGTCGATCGCCCCTGGTGCGACGGTATTGGCAGTGATGCCATCCACGCCGAACTCGCGCGCCAACGCTTTGGTGAGGCCGTGCAGTCCGGATTTCGCCGCGAGGTTATGCGCGCGCAGCGTGACTTGTCCCCAGAACGCGTCGAACCCTGATACGAGGATGATGCGGCCCCATTGCTGTTTTTGCATATGCGGGATGACATTGCGCGTCAGATAGAACGCCGCGGATAGATTCGTATTGATAACCGTCTGCCAATCGTCAAGACTGATATCGAGGAACGGTTGCATGCGGCGGATGCCGACGTTCGATACCAGAATGTCGACCGAGCCGAAATGCGCGGCCGCACGCTCCACCATCGCAGCCACCTCATCGTGTTTCGAGACATCGGCTTGGATGCCGATTGCGCTCCCGCCGGCTGCATGAATCTCCGTAACCACACGATCGATCGCTGTCTGGTCGCTATGACCATTGACGACCACGTTCACCCCATCACGCGCCAGCGCCAAGGCGATTGCTCGCCCGATATTGCGGCCAGAGCCGGTGACGATCGCTGTGTGTCGGGTGGGCGCTTTGAAAGGAATTGGCATGCGGGCATCATCAATTGGAAAGTGCGATTTTTGCGGCAATCCGCGCGAGTGCGTTGCCGTGCGTTGACTAGTTAAGATGAACTCGTAGGGCGACCGGCCAGCCACGCCATGGCCATGCCGAGCACGCCGCAGCCAATCGTGACGCCTGCCATACCGGAGAACTGCGCGATCGCGCCGATCGCTGCACCGCCAATCGACGGCCCGCCCATGGCAATGACGCCCCACAAGCTCATGACGCGTCCGCGAAAGCGGTCGTCGACCGCCGACTGAATCGCGACTTGCAGACTCACCATCGCGAACGTGGTGGATACCGCAATCGCAAAGACGAGCAGCACACCGATCCAGAAATTGGTGGTGAAGCCAAGCGCGACGAGGATCGCACCGGCAATGAAGGCACTGCGTCGCGACAATCTGGGCAATCGGCTGGTGTCGTTGAAGCGCGTGACGGTAAGACCGGCCAGCACCGCGCCGATGCCACCGGCCGAGGTGAGGGTCGCGAGTCCACTTGCACCCTGGAGAAACACGGCATCCGCAAAGACGGGCAGCAGTTCAAGAACGCCACGTGCGATCACCGAGGTAATCGCCCCCATCACCATGAAGCCGCGAATGTTTGGATGCGCCGCGACATTTCGAATGCCGGCGGTGAGATCGGCAATGAATCCGGATGGCACGGCATGCCGAACCGGTGGTTTGAGCACCACCACCCATAGCGCAGCGATGACGCCCACATAGGTGACGGCGTTGATGGCAAAGGTGGCTGCCACGCCAAGCGATGCGATCGCGATACCGCCCAAGGCTGGCCCCACGAAGCGCGATGCATTGAACACCACTGAATTGACCGCGATGCCTTGGGTCAACAGTTCGCGCGGCACGATGTCATTGACGAGCGACAACCGCACCGGTTGATAGGCGGCGCTCGCGATGCCGATCAGAATGCAGACGGAAAACAGCACCTCGATCCGCATATGGCCGGCGATCGATATGCCAAACAGCAACGCGGCGAGCAGCATCTGGATTGCATTGACGACGACGCCATGCCAGCGCCGATCGAGCTTATCGGCCAATACGCCGAACAGTGGCCCCAGCACGATGACCGGGGAATACATGGCGAGCGAAATCAGTCCAACCCAGAGGGTGGAGTGGGTAAGATCCCAAGAGAGCCAAGCAATGGATACGCGCTGCATCCATGCGCCGAGCCACGAGAGGGCATTACCGCTGAGAAACAACGCGAAGTCGCGATGGCGAAGGACGGCGAAGTTCAACGGGTCAAATCCTATGGAGTGACGGAACAATGGGGCTCGCCCCCTCGTAACTCCCCGAATATATGGGCACGCTGATTGCGCGAGATAGCTTAATCAGCGTTTTCCTATCTGTTTCAACAATCATAGTCGATGCGCGGCCGTAGCCGATGCTGACATTGCGATTCAGCATTCGGTGCAACAGAAGATTCGGTAGACTGCGAGCCCTCAAATCAACGCAGGTAGGTCGCAATGAGACTTGGCTACTTCACGATGCCGGTGCATCCGCTCGATCGCAATCCGACTCAAACATTGCGAGAGGATCGCGAGGCGATCATCCTCGCAGATAAGCTTGGCTTCTATGACGCGTTCGTCGGTGAGCATTTGACCGATCAGGCAGAGAACGTCACCAACAGCATGTTGTTCCTCGCCACGCTGATTCATTCCACCAAGACGATCAAGCTGGGTACCGGGACGTCCAATCTATCGCAGATGCATCCGGCATTGATTGCCGCGCAGGCCGCGATGTTGGATCACCTCGCCGAGGGCCGGTTTATTCTTGGGATCAGCCCGGGTGCGCTGCCGTCGGATGCTGAAGCGCTTGGCATCCTGTCGGAAGATCGCAACAAGATGTTTGCCGAGGCGATCGATGTCATCATCGCAATCTGGGAGCGTGATCCTCCGTATAACATCGATTTTCCGAACAATCGCTTCAAGGTCACCACGCAGAAGACGCTCGACTGGAAAATCGGTACCGGCATCATGGCCAAGCCGTTTCAGAAGCCGCGTCCGGAGATCGTCGGTACCGTCGTCGCGCCGTTCTCGAAGGGCGTTATCGCGATGGGCGAGCGGGACTTCCATCCGCTGTCGGCGAATTTTCTGATGCCTCAATGGCTGCCTTCGCATTGGAAGAATTACGTCGAAGGCAAGGCAAAGGCGGGCGTCAAAGCGGATGTGGCCGATTGGCGCGTGGCGCGCACGATCTTCGTGGCCGATGACGACAAAGTCGCTGCGTCCTATGGGCGACATGATGCGAACAGTCCCTACCGGTTCTACTACAGCCAATTACAAACAAAGCTCACGAAGGGTGGGCGGCAAGTCGTGTTCAAGGAGTCGGCCGAGCAGCCCGATGACCAACTGACGCCCGATTTCGTGCTCGATCGGCTGGTAATCTACGGGACGGTCAACAAGGTAGTCGACCAGCTACTCGCGTTGCGCGAGAAGATCGGCGATTTCGGTGAGATCGTCTACGCCGGGATGGACTGGGTGGATGAGAAACTTGCTAAGCGCTCGATGGAGCTGATGGCGGGCGAGGTGATGGAGCGCGTGAATAAGGCGGTGAAGGGTGAAGGGCGGTGAAAGGTGAGGGATGCTGAATGCGGTGAAAGGTGAAAGGTGAAAGGTGAAAAGTGAGAGGTGAATACCATCGCTACTCACGTGTCCCGCTTCTTCCAATGTTTCCCAACTAGTTGCAAGAGCGGGCTGAACACCTTCGGTGAACCACACACGACATTCCCCTCATGGAGGAAGTCGCCTTCGCCGCTTAGCGTGCTGATCAGCCCGCCGGCTTCTTGAATCAGCAGGGCACCGGCCGCGACGTCCCAGGGTGACAGGCCGATTTCCCAGAAGCCATCGAGGCGTCCGGCGGCGACATACGCCAGATCCAGCGCGGCAGACCCTGCGCGGCGGATGCCCGCCGTCTCACGTGTGACGGATTTGAACATTGCCATGTATTCGTCGAAATTATCGATTTCGCGAAATGGGAAGCCGGTGCCGATCAGCGATGCTTTGAGGCCGACACGACCGGACACACGCATGCGCCGATCATTGAGGTAGGCGCCGCGTCCACGGCTGGCGGTGAAGAGTTCGTTCTTCACCGGATCGTAGATCACGCCGTGGGTAAGCACGCCGTTCTGCGTGACTGCGATGGAGACGCAATACTGCGGAAAACCATGGATGAAATTGGTGGTGCCATCGAGCGGATCGATGATCCAGACATGTTCCGCATCCGCCTTGCCTGACGCGCCCGATTCTTCTGCGAGAATGGCATGGTCGGGATACGATTTTCGGATGATGTCGACGATCGCCTCTTCGGCGGCCTTATCGACTTCAGTGACGAAATCGTTCTTGCGTTTGGTGATGACCGTGAGCGCATCCAAATCGAGCGAGGCGCGATTGATGATCGAACCTGCTTTGCGCGCCGCTTTGACGGCGGCGGTGAGCATCGGATGCAGTGTGGCCATGGTGACGAAGGTCCGGTAAAAGAGCGCGCTGGCAGTGCCCGAGCATTCCAGGGCATGCACGAGCTTGAGGCTGGAAAGCGAAGGATTGTAGCGGATCGAGGCGGTGCCTCGGCTCGCCACGCAATTTAAATTGACGGCGGTCGAGAGGATTTCCAATCAAAACGCTACCTGATTAGCAATGAAACTCCGCCGGCTCACGTGGCGAGCTAGCGGGTAGTTGAAGATGGGGGCCTTCCCGACGAGGAGGTACCCCATGCCGATGAATCGTATCCAGTTTCAACCCGGGCTTTCGCTGACAGAGTTTATGGAACAG
>CAMDRJ010000059.1 GCA_945906755.1 Klebsiella pneumoniae
TTCATCTCGGTCAATTCCTGGTTGAATATCGGTGAGGTCGATCTTGTTGAAGAGCAGAATTTGCGGGGTATCGGCGGCGCCGATCTCGGTAAGCACTTGATTGACCTGCTCGATCTGTTGCGCGCGCCCCGGTGAGGAGGCATCGACCACATGCACCAGGATGTCAGCCTGTACCGTCTCCTCGAGGGTGGCGCGGAACGCCGCCACCAGTCCATGCGGCAAATCGCGAATAAAGCCGACGGTATCGGATACCGTGACATTACCGGCCGCCGGCAGATAGACCCGGCGCGTCGTAGTGTCGAGGGTCGCAAAGAGTTTGTCGGCCGCGTAGGACCCGGCGTGCGTCAAGGCATTAAAGAGGGTCGATTTGCCCGCATTGGTGTAGCCGACGATCGATACCGACAGAATGTCGCGGCGGGACCGTGCGCGTCGTTGCACATCACGCTGGCGCTGCAATTTTTTAAGCTTTTCGCGCAGCACCTTTACCCGCACGCCAAGCAGGCGGCGATCGGTCTCCAGCTGCGTTTCGCCTGGACCGCGTAAGCCGATCCCGCCACGCTGGCGTTCCAAGTGCGTCCATCCACGAACGAGCCGGGTGGAGAGGTGTTCGAGTTGCGCAAGTTCGACCTGCACCTTACCTTCATGGCTCTTGGCGCGTTGCGCAAAGATATCGAGAATCAGGCTCGCGCGGTCGATCACGCGGCAGCCGAGAGCCCGTTCGAGATTGCGTTCCTGGGCAGGCGATAGCGCATGATTGAAGAGGACGACGCTGTTGGGGTGGCCGACCAGCATTTCTTTGATTTCGGTCGCCTTGCCGCTGCCGATGAACAAGGCCGGATCGGCTTTGGCGCGCTTGGCCTTGACCGTGGCCTGTACACGCAGACCCGCGTTCTTGCAAAGCAGCTCGAATTCTTCGAAGCGCTCGGCGAAATCGAGCGCGGAAACTGCGCGGGTACCAAAATCGATGCCGACCAGGATGGCCGCATCACCGCTTTCGGGACGATCAAACATCCCGAATGCCGCCTTGCGCTACGTTAGTAGGCCGGCAAGCGCCCCGCAATATCACTCGCCTTCTGGGGCGTCGGGCGCGATCGTGACGGCTCGGGATGGCACCACCGTCGAAATGGCGTGCTTGTAGACCATTTGCGTGACGGTGTTCTTGAGGAGAACGACGTACTGATCGAATGACTCTACCTGCCCTTGCAGCTTGATCCCGTTGACAAGATAGATCGACACCGGGATGTGCTCTTTGCGAAGCGTATTCAAGAATGGATCTTGTAATAGCTGTCCCTTGTTGCTCATGGTGGCTCCAAGCCGGTCTTTTTGCACGGCTACTGTAATAGATTTCCCGTGTCAATGCCATCATCGTGACGCCTCTAGGCAGGGGAAATTCCATAGCGCGTCGGTTTTCGTTAACGAATACCATGAATCGAAGCTGGGGCTTGGTTCGAATCAAAGAGTGATCGTCCGGTTTGAATCCTTCAATCCGCATGGGCAAATGGGTTGCGGCCGACGCGAAATTCGATACGTAATGGGGTGCCATGCAAATCGAAAGCACGCCTGAAAATGCCTTCGAGATAGCGCCGATAAGTATCGGAGACCGATTGCAAGGCCGTCCCATGAATGATGATGACAGGAGGGTTACTGCCGCCTTGATGGGCATAACGCATTTTCGGACGGGTGTAACCGCTCCGCGGCGGCGCCTGCTTGATCACCGCATCCTGTAATAGCCGGGTGAGACGTGGGGTCGGCAGTTTGACCATCGCGGCAGCGAACGCTTCATCGACGGAGGTCATGAGCGGCCCCAAACCGACGTTATCGCGCGCCGACACAAAATGCATGCGGCCAAAATTCAGGAAGCCGAGCTTACGCTCTAACGATCGCTTGATCTGATCGCGTGCATAGCCCTCAAGCCCGTCCCATTTATTGACCGCGACCGTCAATGCGCGACCTCGTTCGACGATAAATCCGGCAAGATGGGCATCCTGATCGGCGATTTCGCTCTGCGCATCCACCACGAGGATCGCCACATTGGCCCGATCAATCGCCTGCAAAGTCTTGATGACGGAAAACTTTTCGACGCCTTCGAACACGCGCCCTTTGCGTCGCAGGCCGGCGGTATCAACAAGTAGATAGCGCTTGCCGCCATGATGGAATTCCACTTCGATCGCGTCGCGCGTGGTGCCGGGCTGATCGAACGCGATCATTCGTTCTTCGCCAAGCAGCGCGTTCACCAGCGTTGACTTGCCCACGTTCGGTCGCCCGACCACCGCAATGCGCGGCACGCGATTATCCTGGGGCAGATCGTCTTCGATCGGTAGATCGGACAGCACATCTTCCATTAGCACGGTGATGCCATCACCATGCGCGGCCGAGACGGCCACCGGATCGCCCAGCCCGAGCTCATAGAACTCCGCGGTGACGACCGAACGGTTCATGCCCTCGGCCTTGTTCACCACTAGGCGAACCGGCTTTGACAGCGTGCGCAACATGTTGGCAATACGCTGGTCTTGCGGCGTGAGCCCATCGCGTCCGTCGACCAGAAACAGCACGCGGTCCGCCTCAGCCAGCGCAAGGCGCGTTTGCTTCGCCATTTCAAGGAGCATGCCGTCTTTGGCGATCGGGTCCAGCCCGCCCGTATCGACGATCAAGTATGGACGGCCGCCGACCCGCCCTTCGCCATAGTGGCGATCGCGCGTGAGGCCGGGCACATCGGCGACGATCGCATCACGCGAGCGGGTCAGCCGATTAAAGAAGGTTGACTTGCCGACGTTGGGGCGTCCAACCAAGACGATAGTGGGTTTCATTATTTAGACGCCAAACGCGTAAATTGTTCCACGCCGCGTCTGGACGACAAAACCCGCCTCGATCGTGCGGGGTTGTGCAACGATCGGCGAGCCATCGGTTTCCATGCGCGCGACGAAATCACCCGAGGCGCGGTCAAGAATATGGACCAGCCCCTGACCATCGCCCACCGCGACGAATCGCCCAATCGGCAACGGGGCGCTCAATGCACGTCGTGAAAGCTTTTCCTGGCGCCAAATAGTGGCACCGGTGGATCGGTCGAGCGCAGCGACCGCGCCTTTCGCATCCGAGACATAGACGATCCGGCCTTCACCGAACAGACCGGATGCACTCGATACGTCCTTGGTCCACAACGTCGCGCCATTGTTTGTGTCAAAGCAGGCGGCCCGGCCTTGGTAGGACACGGCGCACACTTCCCGTTGCGCAAGCCATGGCACGCCGACCACATCGCTCACACGCTCAAGTTCCGTGGTGCCTTTGGGGGAGGAGACCGTCCCTTCCCAACGTAACCCGCCATTGGACATGGCCAGTGCCACCAGCTTGCCGCCTGGGAATCCGGCATAGATCAGATTCTGATCAGCCGCCGCCCCGGTGATGGCGCGTACGGTGAGTGCAGGCGCGATGCGTTGATAAGTCCAGCGTCGCTTGCCGTCGGTTGCGCTGAGGCCAAACACCCGGTTGTCGGCAGTGCGAACCACGACCAGATCGCCTGCGATGAGCGGCGGCCCGGTGACTTCACTGGTGACGCGCACGTCCCAAACGGGTTTGCCATCTGAATCAAGCGCCACCACCCGACCGTTCAAGGTGCCGGCCACCACCAGTTCGGCGTTAGCGCCGACGCCTGCGGAAATCTTGCCTTTGATCTCGGTCCGCCAGATTTCATTACCGGTCTTCGCCTCCAAACGGACCAACGTTCCATTGTGAGCTGCCGCATACAGCGCATTCCCGACAACCGCTGGGACCAGATCGAAGTCCTGCCCCCGGCCGACGCGAACTTCCCACAACACCTTGGTATCGATCGGCTTGGCGATCTCAGGCAAGCCAGGCAGGGGCGGTGTGCTGCTGCATCCAAACACCAGCATCGCTACAGCAGCGATGGCGACGCGATTAGCAAAGCGGCACCCTGACTGGGTCCACCGCTGCATCATGCGTCTCCGAGCGCATCCAATTTCGATTGGAGCCGCTCCTTCTGTGCGCTGTTCTTTGCATCGACCTTGTCGATCGCGATCTTGTAAGCGGCGCGGGCCTCGGATTTCTGTCCTTTCGAGACGAGGATATCGCCTTTCAAGGCCGCAAACTGGGAGGCAAACTCGCCAGCGGGCGCGTTGTCGAGCAGCTTGATCGCATCCTCGGCCGCCTCATCATCGACCAGCACATTGGCCAGGCGAAGCTTCGCGATCGATTGGAGCGCGGGCTCCGCGGCGCGGTCAATGACCCACTGCAACTGCGCACGTGCAGTTTTCAAGTCACCTGACTCAAAGTGCACTCTCGCGGAGATCATGGCCGCCAGCGGGGCGAACGTGGTACGCGGGAACTGTTCGAGGATCGCCCCGGCCGTGTCACGTACCTGCTTGGTGTCTTTTTCGGTCGCGGCCTTTTGCAACGCGTCGTAGAGGGCTGAAGCCTCCCCGGCTTGTGAGCGCTGATACCAGTGCCAACCCACCGATCCGCCATAGACGAGCGCCACGGCGGTGATCGCGGTCAGCACGAGATTGCCGAACTTTTGCCACCACGCCTTGAATTCCGCGAGCTGTTCCTGCTCCTCGAGATCGAGGGTTCGCATTACATCGCGTTCTTTCATAACTCGCCCTTTTGTGCCACTGATTAGATAGATTGACTGCTATTGCCAACGACGGCGCGACCGATCATCGTTGCGATCGACGCGGCCAATACCGCGCGCGCCACCCGCTGCTGCGGCAACTCTTGCCGCAACGGCTTGACCGTCACCTCGCCCGCTGCCACTTCGTCTTCGCCGATGATCACCGCCACCGCCGCACGACTGCTATCCGCTTTCTTCATCTGCGACTTGAAGCTGCCACCGCCACAATGCAACGTCGCAGCGATCGCCGCATCGCGCAATTGCTCGGCAACGCTGAATGCCAGCTTCGCCGCCGCATCGCCCTGGTGCACGATATAGACATCCGGACCCGGATGCTTGGCGACACGCCCGGCTTGCTCGATCAAATCGAGCAGCCGCTCGATGCCCATCGCGAATCCAGCCGCCGGCGCCGGTTTGCCGCCGATCTGCTCAAAGAGGCCATCATAGCGCCCGCCGCCGCAGACAGTGCCTTGCGCGCCGAGCCGATCGGTGACCCATTCGAAGACCGTGAGGTTGTAGTAATCCAATCCCCGCACCAGCCGCGGATCGATTGCATAGGCAATCCCGGCATCATCCAACGTTCGTTTCACTGCTTCGAAATGCGCAAGCGATGCATCGCCTAAAAAATCCAACAAGCGCGGCGCGCCTTCGATCACCGGCTGCATCGCCGGATTCTTGCTATCGAGCACGCGCAGCGGATTGGTTTCCAGTCGGCGGGTGCCGTCGGCGTCGAGTTCACCGCGGTGCTCGCGCAGATAGGTAACCAATGCCTCGCGATGGGCTAAGCGCTCCGGCAGGCTGCCCAAAGAGTTGAGGCGAAGCTTGATATCGGTCAAGCCAAGCTCACCCCAAAGCCGCGCACACATCACCAGCAACTCCGCATCGACATCGGGGCCCGCATAGCCCAACGCTTCGACGCCCACTTGATGGAACTGCCGATAACGCCCCTTCTGCGGGCGTTCATGGCGAAACATCGGCCCGATATACCAAAGGCGGCGCGGGGAATCGTAAAGCAGGTTGTGTTCCATCGCGGCACGCACCGTCGAGGCGGTGCCTTCTGGTCGCAACGTGAGATGCTCGCCATTCAAATCGTCGACGAAACTATACATTTCCTTCTCGACGATATCGGTCACCTCGCCGATCGCGCGCCGAAACAACGAGGTGTGCTCAAGGAGCGGCATGCGGATATTGCGATACCCGTAGCGATGCAGCCAGGTCCGAATCGTTTCTTCGAACGCGAGCCACTGCTCCGCCGCATCCGGGAGAATGTCGTTCATGCCGCGTACCGCCTGCAATTTTTGCGTCATCGCGCAGGCGTCAACTGAATCGCAGCACGAGCGGGCGATGCATTCCCCGCCGCGTTCGCCCCGTAGGTACGATGCACATATTGCTCGACGATTGCCTGAAATTCTTTGGCGATACTGTCCCCTTTCAGGGTGACCGTTTTTTCGCCATCGACATACACCGGCGCGACCGGCCGCTCACCGGTACCAGGCAAGCTGATACCAATATTCGCGAACTTGCTCTCGCCCGGGCCATTCACCACGCAACCCATCACGGCGACATGCATCGTTTCGACGCCCGGATAGCTTTCCCGCCAAATCGGCATTTGCCGTCGTAAATAGGCTTGGATATCCGATGCAAGTTCCTGGAACACCGTACTGGTCGTGCGGCCGCAGCCCGGACATGCGATCACCAACGGCGCGAACGATCGGAGCCCCATCGTCTGCAGGATCTCCTGCGCCACGACGACTTCCTTAGTGCGATCGCCGCCCGGATCGGGCGTGAGCGATACGCGGATCGTGTCGCCGATTCCTTCTTGCAGCAGAACTGCCATCGCCGCGGTCGATGCGACGATGCCCTTGGAACCCATACCCGCTTCGGTCAACCCAAGATGCAACGGATAGTCCGAGCGGCGTGCCAGTTCCCGGTACACGCTGATCAAATCCTGCACGCCACTGACTTTGCACGACAACACAATGCGATCACCCGGCAAACCAATCTCTTCGGCGCGCCTGGCACTATCCACCGCCGATGTAATGAGCGCTTCACGCATGACTTGTGCGGTGCCAAGAGGCGTGGCGCGGCGAGCGTTTTGATCCATCAACCTTGCGAGCAGCTCTTGATCAAGGCTGCCCCAGTTGACGCCGATCCGCACCGGCTTGCCGAAGCGGCAGGCCGTCTCGATCATTTGCGTGAACTGCTCATCGCGCTTGGCGCCCTTGCCGACATTGCCGGGATTGATTCGATACTTCGCAAGCGCCTGTGCGCAATCCGGTACTTCAGCAAGCAGCCTATGGCCATTGAAATGGAAATCACCGACCAGCGGCACATGGCAACCTTGCGCATCGAGCGCCTCGCGAATCGCCGGTACGGCACGCGCCGCTTCGAGGGTATTGACCGTGACCCGCACCAATTCCGAACCGGCATTGGCGAGCGCGAGCACCTGTTGGGTCGTACCGTCGATATCGGCGGTATCGGTATTGGTCATCGACTGCACGACGATCGGCGCACCGCCACCCAAGGCCACCCCGCCGATGCGGGTCAGGCGTGACGAGTGACGTCCAGATGGGCCATTTGCCGGCAGGTCTTTCGCTGTCACGACGTTCAGTTCAAAGTAATTTCAGTTCAAGACCAAACGCGCAACACCCTCGCGGATGTGCGGCGCTAAGTCGAAAGGAGCGTTGTCGTACTGGATGCGAACGCCGTTTGCTGCGCCGATGACGAGATTAAAGGGAGGCCGGCCGGTTACCACCTGTTCAGTTCCCGCCGGATTAAACATGTGGAAGAGTGTTTCATCTTTGGCATTGCGAATATGCACCCACGAATCGGCTTCAAACTTGAGCACGATGCGCTTTTGACTCGCCGGTGTCGCCGGTTCCGGCTTCACCGCCACAGGCGGCGGCGGGGGCGTAACGACTGCGATCACCGGCTCGGCCGGAATGGGCTGGGGTTCGACCGCCGCAACGTTTTCGGAAGACAGCGGTTGGCTTGTGTTCGAGGTCAGCGTGACGGAGCGCGATTCCTGCGTCGACAGCGGCGCCGGCGCACCCGAAACCCCCTGGATAAAGGATTGAATGGAATCGCTCCACTGGTTCAGCATCAATAGCGCCAACAGCACCAGAATCAGCGAACCGAGAATGTAGTAACGGTAGACCGGTGTCGAGCGCACCGGAAACGGCACCGACATTTCGTTCATCTTGACCTTCGGCGGCGGCGCAGAAAGGCTCGTACGCAATTGCACGAGCAGCGGCTCTGGATCAAGGCCGACGTGTTTGGCATAGGCGCGCATCATGCCGCGTACCACCGTCACGCCGGGCAACGCGGCGTAGTCGCCTGCTTCAAGTGCGGTCAGTTGCTTGGGCGAGTAGCGTAGCGCCAGCGCCAACTGATCGATGGTCATGCCACGTTCATTGCGTGCGTTGGCAAGGATGCTGCCAGGCAGCCCGACGGTTGCCCCGGATGCCTCGCTTGCCGCGGTCATGACGCCTTCACTCATTCAAATTGCCCCCGCTCATATGCTTGCAACTCTTGCGAACTGGGGAAGCGACGACGCAACTGCGATGCAAAACTCGCCTCCGAGCCCCTATCCCCGCGCAGACGCTCGATGCGAAGGGCAATCCATAACGATTCCGCGGTGGGCGTCGCAACCTGGTTGTATCGACCAATCCGCTCACGTGCGCGCGTAAGGTTCCGACGTGTGAGATCCATGCGCGCGCCCGCGATCAATGCAGCCGCGTAGTTGGCATCGATCCGCAATGCCGCATCGATATGGTCAGCGGCCGCCTTGAGATCGCCCACTTTCTGCAGGCAATTGCTCGCCGACAAATGCGTCTTGGCCGGTGAAGGGTACAGCGGGTTGGCGACCGCTCTCATGAAAAACTTCACCGCCTCGCGCTCGCGCCCGGTCTGGCATAGAAACCAGCCATAGTTGTGATTGATGTCGGGATCTTTCTCATCGAGTCTGAGCGCACGCTCAAAACTTTGTTGCGCCAGCGCCTGGTCACGAAGTTCCATCTGAACCAGGCCGAGGATGCTGTGTCCGAGCGCAAACGAAGCGTCGGTATCGACCGCAATTGTGGCCTCCTCCAGTGCGACCGCAAGATTGCCAAGCTCGATATATCCGGCCGCCAGCTCTGCATGCGCTTTAGCACTTGCGCGCGGATCAAATGGACGATCAGCGCCTGATGAAGACGGCGGTCGCGAACCGATTGCGGTTCCAGACGGTTCGCTAGTGCAGCCTGCCACCAGCAACGGCGCGGCAATCAGGCCGACACGCGCGAATCGCACAAGAGCGAGCATGGGGTGATTCATCATGCGTTCGCCCTCGCCCATCGATCGGCACGACGGGTGCGGTCCTCGACTTGACCGGCCAGTTGCCCACAAGCCGCATCGATATCATCACCTCGTGTTCTACGCGTGGTTGTCAGCAATTCAGCAGCGTTCAGACGCTCACTGAATCGCAGAATCCGCTCGGATGAGGATCGCACAAAGCCGGCGCGCGGAAAGGGATTAAATGGAATCAAATTGACCTTCGCCGGCACATCGGACAGCAACCGGATCAACTCGTCTGCATGCTGATCGGAATCGTTGACGCCTGCAAGCATCACATATTCGAACATGGTGAAATTGCGCGGCGCGAACGCCAAGTAACGTCGGCACGCCGCGAGCAACTCACGCAATGGGTACTTGCGATTGATCGGCATCAGCTCGTCGCGCAAGGCGTCATTGGGCGCATGCAGCGACACCGCCAGCGCAACCGGGCAATCCTGCCCGAGTCGATCAATCAGCGGCACAATGCCCGAGGTGGAGACCGTTACGCGCCGACGCGAGAGTCCATATGCATTGTCGTCCAGCATCAGCTTCAGCGCGGGCACCACCGCCTCATAATTGAGGAGCGGCTCGCCCATGCCCATCATCACGACATTGGTGACCGCACGTTCACCCGGTTGGGCATACCCGGACTCCACCAAAGCACGATTGGCATGCCACACCTGACCGATGATCTCGGCCGTGGTGAGGTTGCGATTAAATCCTTGCTTGCCGGTCGAACAAAATTTGCAGTCAAGCGCACAGCCGGCCTGCGACGATACACAGAGCGTGCCCCGGTTTGTCTCGGGAATGAAGACCGCCTCGATACCATTGCCGGCGCCCACATCGAGCAGCCACTTCCTCGTGCCATCGGCCGCGGTTGAATCGCTCAATACGCGCGGCCCCTCGACGGTTGCCACCGCGATCAGCTTTTCACGCAGCGTTTTCGCCAGATCGGTCATCGCGGCAAACTCGGCGACGCCCCCGCGATGGATCCAGCGTTGCACCTGTTTGGCACGAAACGGCTTTTCGCCAATACTTTCAAAGTATTCGACGAGCCGGCCTGCATCATGGCCTAACAGATTGATCGACATCACCGGAATCCGAGCACTAGCGGCCGTAGACTTCCATGGTCGGGAAGAAAAACGCAATCTCATTGCGCGCGGTATCGGCGGCATCCGAGCCGTGCACGGCATTGGCATCGATCGAATCGGCAAAATCGGCGCGAATGGTGCCTTTTGCAGCCTTCTTCGGATCGGTAGCACCCATCAGCTCGCGGTTACGCGCGATCGCGTTCTCGCCTTCGAGCGCCTGGATCATGACCGGACCGGAGGTCATGAATTTCACGAGATCAGCGAAGAACGGACGCGCGCGGTGAACGCCATAGAACGCCTCGGCTTCCTGCTGCGAGAGGTGTTTCATTTTTGCCGCGATGACTTTGAGACCTGCCGTCTCAAAGCGCGCATAGATTTGGCCGATGACATTTTTTTCCACCGCATCGGGCTTGATGATGGAAAGCGTACGTTCTACCGCCATGGAACTTCTCCTACTCTCTATCGTTGTGGTAAATCGATGCACCACCGTTGCCGCGCCGCCATCCTTGGGAGGACGATGGGTGACGGAATATCGCGGACGCAGCCGTTACCTCGGGTGATGGGACGGCCGCGCCGTCATCGCACTTTGCGAACGCGGCGACGACAGCTCCGACCCGCCGCGACGTTGATGAAGGTAACTCATTATTTTAGCACGATAAATATCAATCTCCCTGGTCTTTGACCGCGCCGATGGCTACACCTGCGATAGCGGGTTGATGACCGGCTCGGTAGGCCGCCATGCGACCGTCCAACCGACCTCATTGCGCGCCGCGCGAAACGCTGCATCCACCCCGACACCCGGTATATAGGCAAGCTCACCATCGATATGGACCAGCGGCAGCCGCTCGCGTTCCCAAGGCGGCAAACCCGCCTCCTGAAAAATATTCTTGAGCGTCCGGCTGCCCCCGCTTGCATGCAGCCGGATGCGCGCGCCTGCGGTACGTAAGCGCGCGGAGACCCGACCTGCCTGGACCCAGCGATCGCCCATGCCAACGCCGACGCGCCGGCGCATGATGAGAACGCCGCCCAAGTCCGGGATCGGCCAACGCATGCGGCCGGTCCATTGCGTATCCGGATCAATCGGCGGATCGTCGCATCGACGCACCAGGTAGAGGCGGTCACGAAAACGCCGTAACGCGTACCCCGCACTCTCGAAGGTGACATTCGCCGCCGGCCGCGCATGCCTTAGCTGGCGAAGGAGCTCTTCCATCTGCACCGTCGTCGGCGGCGGCGCCTGCTCACTACGAAGCCAGGTACGCATGGCATTGGTCGCGCGGTCGTCCGACAACGCCAGCAAGCGCGTCAGTCGCAAGGAATCGCGATTTTTCATGCCACGCAAGTCGAGTTGACCTAACGCATCAAGCAGATCGGCTGCCTGCGCCAGATGCCGCGCACTTCGCGCCAAATTGGCGATGGCGGCGGGTTCACGCGCGATCAACAAGGGCATCACCGCATGCCGCACATAGTTGCGGGTGAGCGCGGTATTGTCGTTCGATTCGTCATGCACCCAGGCAAGGCCGTGTCGCCGTGCGTATTCGTCGATTTGCGCGCGCGTCACATCGAGCATCGGGCGCACGAATACCGGTATTGGTCTGGCGCGCGCAGGGTCAATGCGCACCTCACGATGGGCACCCATAGCGGCCAATCCTGGTAGCCCAGCGCCACGCAGCAATTGCAGGAGAATCGTCTCCGCCTGATCGTCGCGATGATGAGCAAGCGCAATATGCCGGGCGCCGCAGCCCGCGAGCGCTTGCCAGCGCGCCATGCGTGCGGCGGCCTCAATGCCTTGATCACGCCAGGGCGCGATATCAACGCGCGCTACTTGCAACCGGACACCATAGGTCGCGCAAAGATCGGCGCAGAAATTTGCCCACGCATCGGCATTGGCGCTAATGCCATGATGGACGTGCAGCGCCGATAGCGGCACGTTGCACCGGCGCGCCCACGATTGCAGCACATGCAACAAGACGACCGAATCGATCCCACCCGAAAGGGCCACGCAGACGCCGCTCGATGAGGGCATGCGCCGGGTGATGCCCTCCTCGAAGGATAGGCCCCGCTCAGGTCGCGGCGGTTTCCTTGTATCGGCCATAGGCCATCAACCGCTCAAAGCGCGTAGCGACCAGCTCTTTGGGACTCATCGGCGTGAGCTGACGTAGCGTCTCATGCAAAGCCTTCTTGAGCGTTTGCCCCATCGTCGCATGATCCCGATGTGCGCCACCGAGTGGCTCGTTCAAGATGCGATCGATCAGGCCAAGCGTCTTGAGGCGCCCCGATGTAATGGCAAGGGTTTCAGCGGCCTCGGGCGCCTGCTCCGCGCTTTTCCAGAGAATCGAGGCACAGCCTTCCGGCGAAATCACCGAATAGATCGAGTACTGCAACATCATGAGCGCATCGCCAACCGCAATCGCCAAGGCGCCGCCCGATCCGCCTTCGCCGATGACCGTACAGATCACCGGCACCTTGAGGCCGGCCATGCTCGAAAGATTGCGTCCGATCGCCTCGGACTGGCCGCGCTCTTCCGCGCCGATCCCGGGATAGGCGCCGGGCGTGTCGATGAACGTGAAAATCGGAATCGAGAATTTCTCGGCGAGCTTCATGAGGCGCAAAGCCTTGCGATAGCCCTCGGGTCGCGGCATCCCGAAGTTGCGCAGAATTTTCTCCCGGGTATCGCGGCCCTTTTGATGGCCGATCACCATCACGCTTTGGCCATTGAAACGGGCCAACCCACCGACGATCGACAGATCATCGGCATAGGCACGATCGCCATGCAGCTCATTGAAATCGGTAAACAGCATGCCGATGTAATCAAGCGTGTAGGGCCGCTGCGGATGGCGCGCCACCATCGCGACCTGCCAGGGCGTTAGCTTGGCGTAAATATCCCTGGTGAGTGCCTGGCTCTTTTTTTGCAGGCGCCCGATTTCCTCGGAGATATCGATGGCCGAATCGTCCTGGACGAAGCGCAGTTCTTCGATGCGAGCTTCCAGCTCCGCAATCGGCTGCTCGAAATCAAGAAAAGTTGTTTTCATCATGAGGCTGGCACCAGTCGGCTACGCTGTATCGCGGTCGTACGGTTACCGCTCGGGGGAGAGGCGACGCATTTTACGCACAACCGGATCGGTCCGGCCGCATCCTGGACGGGATCGATGCATCAGCAGCTCGATGTCGAGCCGATAATGTGAACTATCCAACGCTCGCGCGGCCCGATCGCAGCCGATCAGTTCGGCGCCAAGCACTCAATACTCAACCGGGACCGGATCGAGACTTCGCCATAGATACCATGTTGCGACCGAGCGCCATGGCGCCCACGGTTCAGCAATCCGGCGCAAGGTCCGCTCGGACAGGACCCGACCGTTCCGATAGTGCAGGCTTACCGCACGTTGCAAGCCGACATCGGCCACCGGCAGGATGTCAGGACGCATCAAGTTGAAGATCAGAAACATCTCGGCCGTCCACCTGCCCACGCCGCGCACCGCGGTGAGGTCCGTGATGATCGATTCATCATCCATCGCCGGCCAGCGAAGGGGATCGAGTTGCCGGCTCGCGAAACGGTTGGCCAATTCACCCACATATTCGGCCTTGCGCTGCGATAAACCAGCGGCCCGCAAGTCGGCCATTGCGGTCGCCGCAATATTGGCGGGGGTCGCAGCACCACCGACGGCGATAAGCACCTTTTGCCAAACGCTTTCAGCGGCTTTGACCGAGATCTGCTGACCGACGATCGATCGCGCCAAGGTTTGAAACGGATCACCCCGACTGCCAAGTGCAATGCCACGGCGCGACCGAATGATGGTTGCAAGCGTCGGATCGGCGCGCGCGAGCTCACGCTTGGCGCGCGGCCAGTAGGAAGGAGCAGCCATAGAAATCTGTTACGGTTACACGCTCTGCTTCAACGGCAAATTGAGCAGCAAATTCTGTGGCTTCATGCGAACGAGATTCTGGTCATTCATAGCAAGGGCGAGATACACCGGACGTCCGCCGATCTCCGGTCGCGTAAGCCGCGTGTCGGTGAACTCTAACTGGAATAGACAAAGCAGGCGGCGAAGATCGCCCTGCTCCACCGCTTCACCTCGCCACATGGCATTCAAAATCGTCGTGGCCTGGGCGTCCAAGCCGACGTGCCACACCCATCGCTCATCCTGAATTTGCTTGAGCGGGCGAATCCGCACTGCAACTTTCAGCAGATGCGCAATCCACATTTCCATCGTGCGCGACAAGGCATCCAGCGACGCCCGCCCGTGATTGAGGCTGATGACAAAATCATGGCGCTGGTCGCGTGGCCAATAGGCGGTGGCATTGTCGCGATCGAGCACGTCAAGATTGACCGTACGCATCGGCGTTTGCGCCTCGATGATCAAGCGACCGAGGCTGCCGTAGGCGCTACCGCTGGCATGCTGGGACACCGTTTCATCGTCGGCCGCCATGATGGCGCCATCCTCCAGCATGATTTTCTGCTCGCGAAAAAACAATTCGCCGGCGCGGGCGAGCAGACCATCGTCGGTCCCGTCAAGGACATTGCGCAGCAGGATCTGCGCGAGCTGATCCAAAAACAATGGCGGCAGCGTGATCCGCTCGTCGCGAAAGATATCGAGGTAGCAACGCTCCACGGTGCCGGCCGCAAGTAACCGTCGCCGGAAATCGAGCACCACCTGATAGTTGAACCGGGCATCGGCGTCTTCGATGCCAGCCAGTGCCGCGGGCGAGACGTCTCGTCGCGGATCATCGAGCAGCGCCTCATGCAGCGCGCATTCATTGGGCCCAGATTCATCGATCGGGCGGATCTCCGGGCGCAAGAAATAGGCGCGCAGAAAGTCGTCAGTGGGTGCAAGCAGCCCATTGGCGCGGCGTTCCAGCAAATGGAAGCCGGAATTTTTCCAGAAATCAAGCATCACGCACTGCCTGGTGGACGGTGGTTGGCGCAATCGAATCGGCACTAATTGAGCTCAGCTGCCAGCATTTTGCGGAATCGGCTCACCATATCCACCTGGTCGGCAGTGAGGCTGAACACACGCAGCATTGCCTTTCTCGCCTGATCCCGCGCATCCCCCCGCGTTGAGCGCACCACTGCAATCAACTCTTCCAGCGCGCTTTCAAATTGCCCCTCGGCGATCAACCGCTCAGCCAGCGCAAACCGGTGCGCCGGATTGTTCGGCTCGCGTTCCAGCCGGGCCGCCAGCTCACCGAGGTCTGGCAGCTCCTTGCCGCGGCGCCAATAGTCGATTTTGGTTGCCAGTTGCAGGACCCGATCGTTCTTCTCGTGTTCAGGAATCGCCGCAAGCAGCGAATCGGCCTCGGCATACGCTTGGCGCGCCGCAAAAAGTTCGGCAAGTTCGATGCGCGCCAGGTAGAGCGCCGGCTCCACGCGCACCGCTTCCTGCAACTTGGCCTCAGCGGATTCGAACTCACCGGCCGCGACGAGCTTGCGTGCTTCACGTCGCAGCAACTCACCGGACGATGGCAGCAGCTTCGCGATGAATGCCCGCACTTGCGATTCGGACTGCGCGCCGGTGAATTCGTCGGCGACGACGCCATCGACGAACGCCTTGACGTTGGGGATGCCGCGAATGCCATACTGACCGGCAATCGCCTGGTTCTCATCCGTATTGAGCTTCGCAAGACGGATTCGCCCATCGAATTCGGCGACCAGTTTTTCCAGGATCGGCTTCAAGACGCGGCAGGGGCCACACCATGGCGCCCAGAAATCGACCAGCACGGGCATGCTTGAGGAGGCCTCGAGGACGTCGACGCCGAAGGTTTCAGCAGTGGTATCAATGATGGAGGGGATCACGGCAATTGGGTTGCAAACATTCCAAGACCATGAATGTGCAACGTTGGCGCGCCGATTACAACAGGCAATTCGATAAGCGGCTCATCGAACACGGTACGGCGATCCCGGTACCGCCGCAAAAAGAAAAGCGGCCGCTGGGGCCGCCTTAAATAACTTTCACCCCAAAGGAGGAGGAAAAAAGGCGAAAGTCGTACTCGTATCAGCAATGGACGTGCCACTAGTCGGTTCCTTGACACCGCACATTTAACGACTTGTGACATTCCCCACGATCGCCCGACCCGAGGTGATTTTCGTCACGGCGCACGTTGAGCGGCAAAATTCGCGTTTGGGGCAGCCACCACTGACCTGATGGGATTTCATCTGCATGGCAATGGGCGCTTGGAATTCATCCAGAAACAGGTCAATCAGGCAAACCGCCCGATCGAAATGTCAATTTTTCGCCATTTGATTGACTAAAATCCGACAAAACGCTTTTAAACTCGACGCACCCGCGGCACCAACAGGGAGATTAGAGGGATTTTATGCGTTTAATCCAATACTTACGATCCGCCGACCGTCGATGACATGCGCACTTGCCAACGCCATGGAGGATTCTCCTGTGTCATTTTTTAAACAAATGCGGGTTACCGAAGACCTGAGCATCGCGAGAATTGAAGCATCCCTCCCGGACAAACATCCGGTGCGCCACCGAAACAATCAATCATGGATTTGATCCACTCCGTCGCCCTTGCGGCCGGGCTCGCCTGGGCGAGCGGCTTTCGTCTCTATGCCGCGCTATTTCTGACCGGCCTCTTGGCGTATTTCGGCCTCCTCGAACTGCCTTCATCGCTCGCCTTGCTCACCCATCCGCTAGTGCTTGCGGCGTCCGCCATCATGCTGGTCGCGGAATTTCTCGCCGACAAGATCCCAGGATTCGATTCGATCTGGGATGCCGTCCACACCTTTATTCGCATCCCCGCAGGCGCCATCCTGGCGGCCGGTTCGCTCGGCTCGATGGATCCCGCCTATATTGCCGCGGCAGCTATTTTGGGCGGCGTCATCGCCTCCACCAGCCATGCCACCAAGGCCGGTAGCCGCGCGCTCATCAACACCTCGCCGGAACCCTTTTCAAATTGGTCTGCGTCCCTCGCAGAAGACCTCCTCGCCCCGGCCGGCCTCGCGATCGCGTTCAAATTTCCCGTCCTGTTTCTCGCCTTGCTGGCCGTTTTTCTGATCGTTGCAGTCCTCTTGATCCGCTTTCTCATCAAAGCAATGCGGGCGCTGCTTGCAAGGCTCGGTGGGCGGCACGCCTTACCACGTTGAATCAGGCGGTCGTCCCCCATAGTTTCGCGGCCAAGCCGGACGTTCGGCGTTGCGGCGACAAGGCGCCTTGCACAAACGTGGTGGCGTCCCCCACGACCCGCACCGTCTTGCGCGCGCGGGTCACCGCCGTGTAGAGCAATTCTCGTGTGACAAGCGGGGAATGGTCGCCTGGCAGGACAAGGACGACGTGTTCGAATTCCGAGCCTTGGCTCTGATGGACGGTGATGGCAAACGCGGTTTCGCATTCCGCCACCCGAGCCGGCGCCAAACCATTCGCGCGCGTCGCATCGCCCTCAAAAAATACCCGCAGCGCCCCACCATCCGCCGGATCGACCAACACAATGCCAAGATCACCGTTGTAGAGATCCAGCGTGTAGTCATTGCGACGCATCATGACCACCCGGCCCGGATACCACTCACGGGAAGTCCCGACTACATTGGGTAGCAGCGGCCGCAACAGCACCTCAATGCGTCGATTCAATTCATCGACGCCTGCCATGCCCTTGCGATGCACGCATAGGATGCGAAACCGCTGGAACGCCTCGAACACCGCAGCCAGCGGATGCCCCCTGCGAACCGCTTCGACGTAACCCGCCAGACCGTGCACGATCGCCGCGTCGAGTTGCGTGGAGGATTGCGAACGCGAGGGTGACGGCGCAAGCATTGCGAGATGTTGCAGCATCCCCGCTTCATCACCGCTGAGAATCGCTTGCGATAGGGCAGCAACGCCGCCTGCCTGGTCGAAGCGATGTGAGCGCACCAGTGCAACGCGTGCATCGGCCAGCGGACTATCGTGATTCCCAACCGGCAGCGCAATGCCTGCCGATTGCCGCATGTGTGCCGCGAACGCCTGGCGATAACCCGGCGGACCGGCCATCAAGCTCGCCATCACGGCGCCCGCCTCCACCGACGCGAGCTGATGGTGATCGCCTAGCAGAATCAGACGCGCTTCTGAGGGCAATGCGCGAACGAGTTTCGTCATCAGCGGTAGATCGACCATCGACGCCTCATCGACCAACAAACAGTCGATCGGCAGCGGTGCATCGTGATCATGACGAAAGCGCACTGCATTGCGGATCGGCCCAAGCAATCGATGAATCGTCTGCCCGGTCGCCGGCAGTTGTTGCGCCACCGCTTCCGCGATATTCATTCGTGCCCGCGCCTCGCGCATCGCCGCTTCGAGCCGGAGCGCCGCCTTGCCGGTGGGCGCCACCATGGCCATGCGCAGGGGCGAGTCGGATAACTCTGCGAGCATCGAGAGAATACGGGCAGCCGTCGTGGTCTTGCCGGTACCCGGACCACCGGTAATCACACAAAAGCGCTTCGACAATGCGATCGCCGCGGCATTGCGCTGTTCATCTTGCATTGGCCGCGGCGCATCCGGTGGAAACCAACGATTGAGCGCGTCAAGCACCCGATCAGGCGTCGCGATCGGCGCAAGATCCGCAGTCCCGCGTGCCAGCCAAGCACTTGCCAAGCTGCGCTCATAGTGCCAATAGCGATAGAAATAAAGTTGATCGGCATCGTCGAGCACGAGCGGACCGTATTGCCCTTCGCGCACCACGATGCCGCTCGCCCGTAGCGCGGCACGCCATGCATCGACCGCAGGCAGTGATAGCTGTAAGTCGTCCGTAATCCGCGCATGCGCGATCGCCAGATCAATGCACACATTGCCGGCACTCGTCGCTTCACTCACCGCAACCGCAGCATAGGCCACCGATTCCGCATGCGCACTGGCGATGCGCGCCAAGCGATCGCCCAGTTCCGCGGCAAACGGCCCGATTTTGTTGGCCGCGAGGAGTCGGGCTAGGCTCGCAATCACGATGATCCCGCCGGCCCAAGCGCACGGAGCGCGGCGACAACCCTCATTGACGGGCGACTGAAATAAACACCCGTCTCAGCACCGCGTTCCCGCCGCAATCCACGCAAATAGAGATAGTAGACACCGCCAACATGACGCTCGTAGTCATAACCCGCCACCCGCGCGGCAAGATAGCGGTCGAGCGCCA
>CAMDRJ010000060.1 GCA_945906755.1 Klebsiella pneumoniae
GGGGGCATGCTACGAATATGGCAGTCGGCGGATACGGGGGGCGCGCGCTACACCGATGTGGCACCGATTGCCGGACGCCTAGTGCTCTTTCCGTCGGCTGCGACGCTCCATGAAGTATTGCCGACCGCACAGAGCCGCTGCACGCTTACCGGCTGGTTTCGGCGGCGCGACTAAATCAATTTCGCGAGCGGGCGGTTAAACTCGCCAGGTGCCAATTCGGCGTAATAGGAGTCAAACAGATGGGCAAGGGCGATCGACGTACCAAACGCGGCAAGGTGTTTAACGGTTCGCATGGCAAAACGCGGCCGGCAGGGGTGGCAAAAAAGGCGGCGCCTGCACCGACATCGGCACCTAAAAAATCGGCTGCGAAGTAGGCTTTTGCAATGCCCGCGGCGTGCGACCCTTAAAATTCAAGCGGATCCACGTCGATATGCCAGCGCAGATCGCGCTGCGTGGGCAGTGTGTGGAGGTGGGTCACCCATTCGCCGATAAAGCTCTGCAGCGCGCGTCGCGAGCCCGATTGCACCAGCACATGAGCGCGCTCCCATCCTGATAACCGCGTCAAGGTCATCGGCACCGGGTCAAACACCGAGACGCTTGCCTGGTCGGTCGGGGCCACCCGCAAGGCGGCGCGCAAGAATTGATTGGCGTTCTCAATCTCGTGCGCTTCGGCCCGCAGCACCGCTTCCGCGGTCGATGGGGGAAAACCTGCGCTGGTGCGCTCGGCGAGCTGTTGTGTTGCGAAGCCGCGGAAATCGTTGCGGACCAACGACTGGTACAAGGCCGCATGCGGATAACGGGTCTGAATCAACACTTCACCATGGAGTGCCGCGCGTCCGGCGCGTCCGGCAACCTGCTGAAGCTGGCTGAACAGGCGCTCGGGCGCCCGGTAGTCACCGGCCATGAGCGAGGCGTCGGCATTCAATACGCCAACCAGCGTGAGGCGCGGAAAGTCGTGTCCCTTGGCGAGGATCTGCGTGCCGATCAGGATGTCCACCTCGCCATTGGTGATCGATTCGCGCATCGCTTCCCACGACCCTTTGTTGCGCGTGCTGTCGCTGTCGATTCGCAAGATCCGTGCAGCGGGAAACAGGCTCACGATCGTATCTTCCAAGCGCTGCGTGCCACGGCCGAACGCCGCGAGATCAACATTGCCGCACGTCGGGCAGGCACGCGGTGGCGGCGAAACCAGGCCACAGTGATGGCAGCGCAAATGCGCGGCGCGCGGTGCGTCGTTCGTCTGCTTGCCGCGCACTTCCATGTGCACCACTTGATGTGCACTGCAGCGGGTGCAGTCGGCAACCCATCCGCACGCCCCACAGGCCATGACCGGCGCATAGCCGCGGCGATTGAGGTAGACCAATGATTGCTCGCCACGCTCGATTCTCAGCCGAATCGCCGCGATCAGTGAATCGGCCATGCCGTGCTGCGGGACCTCCTTGCGAACATCGATGAGACGGATGGTTGGCATGAGTGCGCCTTCTCTTGCGCGTTCCGGCAGCGTGAGCAAGCGGTAGCGCCCGGTTTCGGCATTCGCGAAGGTCTCGATCGACGGGGTGGCCGAACCAAGCACCATCGGAATATTCAACGAGCGAGCGCGAAACACCGCCAGGTCGCGCGCCGAGTAGCGCACGCCGTCTTGCTGCTTGAACGAGGTGTCGTGTTCTTCATCGACCACGATCAGGCGCAGATCCTTGAATGGTGTGAACACTCCCATGCGGGTACCAAGCACGATCCGTGCATAACCGGTCTGCGCGTCGAGCCATGCGAGTGCACGCTCGTTGGCCGCGAGCCCGCTATGCAGAATCACGATCGGCAAGCCCGGGAAGCGACTGCGGAATTCATGGGCAAGCTGCGGCGTGAGGTTGATCTCCGGCACCAGCACCAAGGCCTGATGCTCCGCTTGCACTACGCGGTGAATGGCATGCAGGTAGACCTCGGTCTTGCCGCTGCCGGTGATGCCGTGCAGGACAAACGCAGTGAACCGATCGCTTGCTGCGGCGATCGCGTCAATCGCCGTATTTTGATGCGCCGTAGGCGTTCGCTCGATGAATTGCCAAACTGGCGCTGCCCGTTCCGCCGTGGCAATCCAGCCACGCCGCGCAAGATCCCGGATCGCTCCGGGTCCACGTGCGGTTCGCGCGACCAGTTCATCATGCAAACCGCTTGGATGGCTCAGCAAAAAATCGAGAATCGCGCGTTTGTCATCGCCAAGACGGGCCGGCGCTTTTTGATTCGCGCACGCTTCCTGACCTAGCGCGGTGATCTGCCAGGCGTCGATGCCGCGGCGCAGCGGTTCTGGCCGGCGCAAGCGAGGCGGCATCGCCGACAGCGCCACTTCGCCAAGCGGGCGATGGTAGTAGTCGCTGCAGAATTGCACGAGCGCCAGCCATTCAGGCGATAACGGTGGCGTATCGCGAAGAATTTCGAGTGCTTGTTTGAGCTTGCCGGCACTGACTGCTGTTTCGGTCAGGACCTCGACGATGAGACCGACTTGTTGCCGGGAACCGAACGGGACGAGCACGCGCATCCCACGCTCGATCACATCGTCCGTTGCGGGCGCGATGTAATCGAACAGTCGTGGGATGGGAACGTCAAGCGCTACCCGTAGGAACTGCATCAGGCATCTCGTCTTAGCCGACGGTGTTGCAGAATTGACAATTACGCTGAAGATTCTGGCGGAACCCATTGTTCCGCAACGATGTTTTCCCAGCGCTTCGGGGTCCTGTGGATAGAGCTGTGCATAACCCATCCGAACGACCACCGGTCGATGACGGCTCCCGCCGCTGCCATTAAATCATCATCGGGCGCGCGGCTAAAAATATTATTTTTATCAATGGGTTAGGCGGCTGCCTCGAGGCTGGCCATCGATCGGCGACCTAACCGCGCTAAAGATCAGGCGGGCGTTATCTGTGAATAAGTCAAGCACGCCGTAGTTTTTTTCGCGTGCGTCGGCAACCCGCCTATCGCGCTGACTCAGCGATACTTCCGGCTTTCGGAGCGCACGAACTCAATCAGCGCATGCACGTTGTCGGGCGGGGTGGTCGGTTGAATACCGTGGCCCAAATTGAAGACATGACCGGTGCCGCGGCCGAACGCGCTCAATACCTTTCCGGCTTCCTGTCGCACGGTTTGCGGATTGGTAAAGAGAATGACCGGATCGAGATTGCCTTGCAAAGCGACCCGATCGCCAACGCGTTTGCGTGCATTTGCAATGTCGGTGGTCCAGTCGAGCCCAATCGCATCACAGCCCGAGTCGGCAACCGCTTCCAGCCATTGGCCGCCGCCTTTCGTAAACACGACCACCGGAACGTGGCCATCGGGCGAAACGCGATTGAGTCCATGGATCACGGTGCGCATGTACGCCAGTGAAAACGTCTGATACTCGTTGTGCGCGAGCATGCCGCCCCAGGTGTCAAACAGCATGACGGCCTGGGCCCCCGCGGCAATTTGCGCGTTGAGGTAAGCGGTCACTGCCTTCGTATTGACGGCGAGCAAATGATGGGCGAGATCCGGTCGTTGGTAGAGCAGGGTCTTGATTTTGCGAAAGTCATCCGACCCGCCGCCTTCCACCATATAACAAGCGAGCGTATATGGGCTGCCCGAAAAGCCAATTAGGGGCACGCGACCAGCCAGTGCTTTGCGGATTTCGCGCACACCATCCATAACGTAGCGCAACTCTATTTCCGGGTCCGGCACTGCCAGCGCGCGGATTCGCTCTTCGGTATCGGTTGGGCGCTCGAAGCGCGGACCTTCGCCTTCGGTGAAGTAGAGGCCAAGGCCCATTGCGTCCGGAACAGTCAGAATGTCGGAGAACAGGATGGCCGCATCGAGGGGATAGCGATCGAGCGGTTGCAGCGTGACCTCGGTAGCAAGCGCCGGCGATTTGGCCAGCGCCAGAAAGCTTCCCGCGCGTTTGCGCGTTGCCAGGTACTCAGGCAGGTAGCGTCCGGCTTGCCGCATCAACCATATTGGGGTGTAGTCGGTCGGCTTACGCGCGAGCGCACGCAGCAACGTGTCGTTCTGGAGCGGTGCATTCATCTTGGGTGGGCTGGCTGCCTGATGCGCGAAGCGCGGGGGAATGGAGCCCACTTTACGGGCAAATCAGAACCGGTTCAAAGCCTCATGAGCTTTTGGGTGATGAACTTCCACTCGCCAGGTTCAATTGGCGTGATCGATAGTCGGTTGCCGCGTGCCAGGACACGCATGTCAGCAAGCTCTTGATGCTCGCGCAATTCCGCAAGCGAAACCAGCCGCGTTTTGCGAACGAGCTTGACGTCGACATGCACCCAGCGCGGATTCTCTCGAGTGGCTTTGGGATCGTGGTACGGGCTTTTCTTGTCGAACTGCGTCGCATCGGGATAGGCCGGCGCCGAGACTTCCGCAAGACCCGCGATACCAGGTTCCGGGCAACTCGAGTGATAGAAAAACACACCGTCACCCAGTTGCATCTGATCGCGCATGAAATTGCGCGCCTGATAGTTGCGCACGCCGATCCAGGCTGTCGACTGCTTGGGTGAGGCGACCAGATCGTCGATCGAAAATTCTTCCGGCTCGGATTTCATCAGCCAATAGCGCATCGCTGTCCCGCGTTCGTTCATTCAAGGGACAAGCGTAGCGGAATTCGTGCGAGCGGGTGCCCCCCGCAGATGCCGTTACGGTCAGATCCTTGAACCATCAGGTTCAAGTGGTCGCCCAAAGGGCCGCATCAGGTACATCCGACAGTGGGACGCGCACAACAGCGGCGTGACATGGGCAACCTGCGCTACGCATTGGTCCAAGAGATTTAGACCGCTCGCGTACACCGCAGGGGGCATTGAACAGCGTGATTAGCAATGATGCTTCGCTACGCTTCGAATCATCGCCAATCACCTAAGTACTTCGTACGAACAAGGGGTGAAAGACCCCCTTGTATATCCCCCCGAAGGAACAAGGGAACTCCGTCCCCTTGTTGATCCCCTCCGTAGCGGGGATTCGCTGCTAATCAACGTAACGAAACAATGCCGGAACCACTTTCTCAGAAGAGCCGCTCTTGCGGAGCGAGCACCTCATCGAGTGTTTCCTGCATCGCATCGATTCTACGCTTGAGCGATGCAACGTTGAAGTCGCCCTTTACCGGCGTTGCCAAGAATTCGTGGGTTATGTTGAGCGCGGCCATCACGGCGATGCGCTCGATCGAGCCAACCCGTCCACTCGATTTTATTTCGTTCATTTTTTGATCGAGATACGCGACCGCTTGCAGTAATGCCTCGCGTTCTTCGTCCGCACAGGTGACCTTGTAGGAACGGCCCATGATGGACACGTCGAGTGAGCGCCCTTTATCGGTCATGGCGCGCTCTCCGGAATCTTCCCGACCAAGGTGTCGATGCGGCCAACCGCCTCGGCGACTTTATCGCGCAGCCGGCGATTGTCGGACTCGAGCTGCGCCACGCGCTGTCGCATATCGATATTTTCCGCGCGCAGCCGCTTGCAAAGTTCGACGGCTTCGCGGATGCGCTCCTCAAGGGTGTTGAGCTCATTCTCCATGGCGGAGACTAGACCAGAAAAGGCGGGCAGGGTCAAGGCGTGCCGGGAGCTTGCGCTGCCACGTGCTGATTCGCTGCGAACGACGATAGCACTCGCGACTTCGCTTCTTACCGCGCCAAGCCAAGCAGTCCCCTGATTGCTTTGACATCGAGATGTGCGTCGATTGCATCGGCGAGACGATCGATCGACTCATTGCGGATCGCCGCATAGTCGATGGTTTGCGGCGCGTCCAGTCCGGCCCAGCCGAGCAACGCAGCACAAGCTTCCGGCGATTCGAAGAGGCCGTGAAGATAGGTGCCAAGAACACGGCCGTCACCAGAGATCGCGCCGTCCATGCGTCCATCATCGAGCGTGGCCACGGCGCAATCGAGTGCCGGTCCAGTCGTCACGCCCGCATGAATTTCATAGCCGGTTACCGGCGCATCCGCAAACGCAAGCCGTCCGCGGACATTGCGCAACTGCTTTTCCGGTTCGAGGGTGGTGGCAACATCGAGGAGCCCAAGGCCGGCGCTCACGCCCGCTGCGCTTTCGATGCCAAGCGGATCGTAGATTTCACTACCCAGCATTTGGTAGCCGCCACAGAGTCCAATCACTTTGCCGCCATAACGAAGGTGCCGGAGGATCGCGCGATCCCATGCTTGCGCGCGAAGCCAAGCGAGGTCGGCACGAACCGACTTCGATCCAGGCAGGATGACGAGGTCAGCGTCCGGAATCGGCCGATCCGGGCCGATGAATTGAACATCCACCTGCGGATGCAGTCGCAGCGGATCGAAATCGGTGTGATTGCTGATGCGCGGGAGTGCCGGGACGATGATTCGCAGCAATCCGCTGCCAGCGCGCGCCGGTACGTCGCGCGGTAGCGCGTCCTCGGCTTCCAGGTGCAGACCTTGCAAGTAAGGCAATACGCCCAGCACCGGTTTGCCGGTCTTTTGTTCCAGCCAATCGAGCCCGGGTTGGAGCAGGCCGATGTCACCGCGAAAGCGGTTGATCACGAATCCTTCGACGCGCTTGGATTCAGTTGCCGATAGGAGTGCAAGCGTGCCGACGATATGCGCAAACACGCCGCCGCGATCGATATCGGCGATGAGGATCACCGGACAGTCAACCGCCTCCGCGAAACCCATATTGGCGATGTCGCCGTCACGCAGGTTGATCTCAGCCGGACTGCCGGCGCCTTCAACGATCACCGCGTCGTAGGTCTGCACAAGCCGTGCGTGCGATGCCAACACCGCTGTCATTGCCATAGGCTTGTAATCGTGAAACGCGCGCGCATCCATATTGCCGATCGCACGACCGTGGATGATGATCTGCGCTCCGGTATCGCTATTGGGTTTGAGCAGTACCGGGTTGAAGTCAGTGTGTGGCGCGATCCGGCACGCCTCGGCCTGCACCGCTTGCGCGCGGCCGATCTCACCACCGTCTGCCGTGACTGCGCTGTTCAGGGCCATGTTCTGCGGTTTGAACGGCGCGACACGCAGGCCTTCGCGCACGAGCCAACGGCACAACGCAGTGACGAGGGTGCTTTTGCCCGCATCCGACGTCGTGCCCTGCACCATGATCGTTTTGCCGTGCATGGGCGCTTTCTGCTGGGGCCTAGGTACGAGGCTCGCTTGTATCAACTCGACTCACGGTCGTGAAAGCTGATAGCGGGCTGTCAAGAAGAACGCGCGCCCCGGCTGGTTGTAGAACGCCGCCGTTTCATATCGCTTATCGAGCAGATTGGCGTGGCGCGCCTGGAGACGCCAGTCTCTTGCAAACGCATATTCCCAGCGTAGGTCGACCAGCGCATAACCGCCAAGCTCGGTGGTATTGGCGGCATTGTCGAAGCGCTTGGCGTCGCCAAAGACACTAAGACCGAGGCGATGTGAGCCGAAGCGCCGATCAATATCGAGACGGGCCGAACGTTGCGAACGACGTGGCAGGATCTTGCCTTCGTTGGCGCCGGGCGTGGTGTTCTCCGGACGCTGCAGAGTCGCCTGCGTGGAAAAATCCCACGCATTGACGCGCGCCGCAAGCACGAACTCGACGCCCCGGATGCGCGCTTCGTCAAGGTTTTCCGTCGTTGTGAATGACGGTGTCGTGATGATCAGATCACGAATCTCTGTCTGGTAGGCATTCATCGACCAACGTCCCCAGCGTGTCGTGCCGCGCAATCCGGCTTCGGTCGTTCTTGAGCGTTCCGGGCGAAGATTTGGATTGCCGACAAAGAATCCGTCGTCAAAATAGAGATCGTTGAAGGTCGGCGCCTTGAATGCGTTGCCATGCGAAGCAACGATGCGAAGACCCTCGATCACTGCATAACCCCAGGCCAGCGCGCCAGTGTTATTGGATCCGAATTGCTCGTTTTCGTCGTGACGACCATTTACCTGCAGGTCATGCTGAGCCATTCCAAATTGATATTGCGAAAAGAGTCCACCGTTAGCACGCGAGCGGTTCGTGTATGAACTAGTGCTTTCTATTACGCGGTCCTGTTGAAGATCGACTCCCACGGTAAGGAGCTGTCGTTTCGTGAAGGTAATGTCGTTTTGTAGGCCGACGGTATCGCGTTGCGTATTGAGCCGGCTCTGGAAAGCGCCATCCTTAAAGCTGTCGGATTTGTCCGTGCTGCGACCGGCAGAGAGATTGATCTGCCAAGGACTGACCGGTGTGACCCGGACGCGCGCGCCATAGACCTGTTGCGCAACATGTGATTCGTTATAGAAGCCATCGTATTTGGTGCGTCCTTCGGCATGTAGCCCATGGAGCTCGGCCTCGACACGGTCATGAAATCGAATACCGCCGCGAAGAGAACCGGCCATGTTGCGGTAGCCGTCGCGGTCGGGCTCTTCGGCGCCGCAGCCGGCGAAAGGACTAGATCTACCGCGGCACGCATCAATTCCGCGTGTGCTGAACCCACTTACACCAAGGTTGAACCATCCTCGATTGCCGCCCCCGGAAAGACCGGCAGTTGCCTGCCCGGTCCGATAGGACCCGCCACCCAGGCTGAACGAAGGCGTGAGTGCACCGCCGCCTTTCTTGGTGAAGATTTGAATGACCCCGCCAATCGCCTCCGAACCGTAGCTGCTCGATCGTGGGCCGCGAACAATTTCGATGCGGTCGATCAGCTCGATCGGCAGATCCTGGAACGCCATCTGGCCGGAGGTTGGCGAACCCGCCTTGATGCCATCGATCAGGACGAGCGCCTGCGTGGACGATGCGCCGCGCATCGACACCGCGGTCAGTTTCCCTGGCCCTCCCGTATTCGTGATCGAGATACCTGCGATGCCGCGCAAAATGTCTTCGACGGACTGTGCTTGCCTGCGCTCGATATCGGCGCGCGTGATCACGGTGACCGACGCGAGCGTTTCATCGACCGTTTGTGCGGTCCGCGTTGCGCTGACCACGACTGCTGGCAACTCGTTGATCCTGTCCGCAGCATTGGCGTAAGTAGGCAACGCGGCAAGTGCAAGCCATCCAAGCACAAATGCTCGTCGTAAATGACGGTGTATCACTTTGTTTTTCCTCCGCGCTCACCCGCGCGTTATCGACATAAAACGATTCAACTATGCGGAGGAAAACGAACGACGGAAGGAAACCGATCGGTACCAAGACGTACGTGCACAGCTTACCTACGCGCCGGCGCATCGCCCTCCGCAATGCCATCCCTGCGGCTTCACGGCCGGTCTCCGGGCTTGCGAGCGGGAACGAATTCCCGGGCGGCGGCGCCTTCCTGCGCAAAAAATGCAGTGGCGTGTGCCGCGCCTTGACTCACTTACCGTTGCGGGGGCAGCACCGGAATTGCCTAGTGGCGAAGACTTCTCAGCCGTCGCACTCGGATCACCGGCTTCCCGTTTAATCCTTTGGGTGGTTACCCTTAGGACACCATGAAGCGCGGCACCCGTATACCATGCGTCGCCAGGAACGCGCGGCGGGCAGCGTTGCGCGGCTTGCATCGTTTCGTGGTAGCGGTATCGTCGTAACCCCCCCCTCTTTGCAAGCGATACTTCGTCTGTGAATGCCCATCAATTACGAGTGCAGCGCCTGCTTTGCGCAACGCTATGCGCATGCGCGTGGCAATTCGCATTCGCCACCATCAGCATCACCGACGACGACGGCCGCATGCTGGTAGTGGAACAACCCGCGCGTCGCGTCGTCACGCTAAGCCCAAGCCTTGCGGAAATCGTCTTTGCGATTGGGGGCGGCGATCGGCTCGTTGGCGTATCGAGTTATTCGGATGATCCACCCGAGGCGCTGCAGATCCCAGTGGTCTCTTCGCCGGGGCGCATCGACGCCGAGCGTTTGCAAATGCTGCGGCCGGATTTGATCATCGGTTGGCGGTCCGGCAATCCGATGCGTGACATCGCGCGCCTGAAACGCGGGAGCGTCCCCGTTTTCATGACCGAGCCGAAGAATTTGGCAGATATCAGCTGGATCACGCGCGCAATCGGCATGCTGCTTGGCTTGGAGGATGCGGCCATTGCCGTGGCTGGCAGATTCGACGACGCAATCGCATCCGTTGCCATGCATAATCCGTCAAGCGTATCCGTCTTCGTCGAGATCTGGCATAAGCCGATGCTTACCGTCAGCGGCGGGCATCTGATGTCCGACATTTTGCGCATCTGTGGGGCCACCAATGTGTTCGCGAATATCCCGACCTTGACCGCACGCGTGAGCGCTGAACAGCTGCTGGTCGCCAATCCAGCGCTGTTGATTGTGAGCGGCACCGTCGATGCCGCACCGGCCACCATTGAGCGCTGGCGCTCCTTCAAGACGATCAAGGCGGTACGCGACCAACGCATTGTCATCATCGATCCGCGGATCCTCCATCGACAGGGGCTGCGGATCATCGAAGGCGTCCGCCAAGTATGTGCTGCGGTTCGCGATATGGGATCAGCACGCTGACAAGACGCAAGCATTGCCCTGCTACACTTCGGTTCACTTCTTGACACTGCTCCTTCCCCCCGTTACTCCCTGCAAATTTGAACGCGCTGATGGCGCGTGATAGCTTAATCAGCGCTTACTGAGTCATTCCACGGAATGGTCACCGCCGACCTGAAGTTGTACGCCCGATTGCTCCGTTACGTTCGCCCGTACTGGCGTATGTTTGCGGCATCGCTGCTCGCGATGGTGGTGGTTGCGGCAACCGAACCGGCTCTTCCGGCGATCTTTCAGCGGCTCCTCGATGCCGGATTTGTCGAGCGCGATCTGGCATTCATGCAGTGGGTGCCGGTCCTGATCATCGGCCTTGCGTTGGTGCGCGGCGGCGGCTCATTTATCAGCGACTACTGCATCCACTGGGTGGGGCAAAAGATCGTCGCTGATCTGCGCAATGCCATGTTTGACCGACTCATCCGACTGCCCACAACCTACTACGATCATCACACGACCGGCAGCCTGATCTCGAAGTTCACTTACGACGTCACGTTGGTCACCAGTGCCGCCACCAACGCCATAACCGTCGCAGTCAAGGATACGTTGGTAGTGATAGGGCTGTTCGGCTACCTGCTCTGGCTTAATTGGCGATTGACGCTGATCTCGTTTGTCGTTGGCCCGGTGATTGCGATGACCATTCGCTACTTCAGTCAGCGGCTGCGCGCAATGAGTCGCGCCGAGCAAGGTGCCATGGGCGATCTTAATCATTTGCTTGAAGAATCGGTCGGCGCCCACAAGGTCGTCAAAGTGTTCGACGGCCAAAGCTATGAGCAATCGCGATTCGAAGCCGGGACGAATCGTATTTGTCGCTTCGCAATGAAGGGCGTGGTCGCGGCGGCGGCCAACGTGCCGCTCACTCAAATTGCGGCGTCGATCGCGATTGCCGCCATCGTGTATCTCGCCATCGTGCAAGCACAACGTGATCAAACGACCGTTGGTGGCTTTGTCGCCTTCATCGCGGCAATGCTGATGTTGCTCGCCCCGCTCAAGCGGATCGTGCAAGTCAGCCAGTCGTTGCAGCGCGGCCTGGCAGGATGCGAGGGCGTGTTTGCATTGGTCGACGAGCATCTCGAAGCGGACGAGGGAACAAAGGACCTAGGTCGGGCAACCGGACGGCTTGAGCTCGTCGATGTCAGTTTTACCTACCCGGGGTCTGACAAGTCTGCGCTGCGCGGCGTAAGCCTCGCGATCAATGCAGGGGAAACGGTGGCGCTGGTCGGCGCGTCAGGTGGCGGCAAGACCACCCTTGCCAACCTGATTCCGCGGTTCTACACGCCCCAAAGCGGCAGGATCCTGCTCGATGGCATCGATCTACGCGATTTGAAGTTGAGTTCACTGCGCGCCAATATTGCGTTGGTCAGCCAAGACATCGTACTTTTCAACGATACCTTGGCCGCGAACATCGCCTATGGGCGACTGGCCAGGGTGAGTCGTGACGCCATCCGTCAAGCGGCGCAAGCCGCGCATGCGCTTGCATTCATCGATGCGATGCCACAGGGTCTCGATACCATGATCGGCGAGAATGGCGTGCGTCTCTCAGGTGGGCAACGGCAGCGACTGGCGATTGCGCGTGCGTTTTTGAAGGATGCGCCGGTATTGATTCTTGACGAAGCGACCTCCGCCCTGGACAGTGAATCGGAACGCCATGTGCAAGAAGCACTGGAGCGGCTGATGCATGGGCGCACAACATTGGTGATTGCCCATCGCCTCTCGACGATTGAGGGCGCTGATCGCATCGTTGTGCTGCAGGATGGCGCAATTGTCGAGACGGGCCGGCACGACGCGTTGATCAAGCAAGACGGCGTCTATGCGCGCCTGCACCGCACGCCGCAAGAGCGGGTTACAGCGAGCGGCAAATGAGCATCGGTGTCCCCTCGCCGTGCACGGTGTGTCCACGGTTTCCCGCGGAGTCGATTACCGTGCCACGGGACAATCATTGGGTCTGGCATCGAGATCGCTTTTTGAGTCTATGCTGATTGCGCGTGCCAACAAGCCAATTGTGACCGACGAACCGCGTATTCTTGTGGTGCGTCCAGATAGCATCGGCGATCTGGTTTGCACGACGCCACTCATTGCCGCCTTGCGTCGCAAATATCCGCGCACCTGGATCGGCGTGCTCGCCAACAACTACAGTGCGCCTGTTCTAGAGGGCAATCCTGACATCGACGAAGTATTTGTCTATCGGCGATCGAGGGATGGTGACGCCAACAAGATTGCGCTCATTGTCGAGCGGATTCGCGTCGTGCTGGCGCTGCGCAAGCAACACATCGACTATGCGTTGATTGCGATGCCGACCTATCAGCGTCGCGTCATTCGATTCGTTCGCTGGAGCGGCGCCAAGGCGATTGCAGGATTCGGCGGCGAGCGCGATCGGCGGGACGGCCTCGATATTGCCGTGCCGGTTGCGCATGAGGAAACAAGCGAAGTCGAGGATGTGTTTCGCCTGGGCGCACTGCTCGGTATTGACGGGGTGCCGCCTGCTTTGAAGGTGGTGCCCGACTCAGAAGAGGTGGCTCGCGCCATGACGGCCGTGGCGCCCACCCGCCGCGAGAGCGACGTCCTGATCGGCGTCCATATCAGCGCGCGGAAGCTTAGCCACCGTTGGCCTGATGCGAATTACATCGCGGCCATGCGCGCACTTGCGGGGCAACATCGTGCGGCCTTTATCGTTTTCTGGGCGCACGAGTCGGATCACATGCCGCCGCGTGCCATCGATGAGGAACGGGCGCAACAATTTCTCGATGCGGTCAGCGATCTCAATGTGTACGCATGGCCATCTGACTCGCTGAAGCGGCTGATCGCCGGAACTGCCGCATGCGATTTCATGTTGATGGCAGATGGCAGCGCGATGCAGATTGCCGCCGCATTGCAAAAACCGATCGTGTGTCTGTTTGGACGATCCGATCCCGCACGCTGGCACCCATGGGGTGTGCCGCACGAATTGCTGCGGTCGTCCACGCAGGGCGGCGCTGAATTCGCCGTCGCGGATGTGGTCACCGCCTGCGAACGCGTGATGTCGGTTCCAGCGCGATCGCGCGCCGAGGCCGGTCACTTCTAACGCGTCTGCGTTCGTTGCTGATGGTGCGCCCAGCTGCGATCGATCATGGCACCCAATACAACGTAGATCAGCGCGATCGCGGCGACACAAACATATTGAATCGTCTGGCTTTGCTGTGCGCCCGCCGCGGCGACGATCGCGGAAAATGCCATCAGGCCATATGCCGCAATGGCGGTGCGACGGTGTCCCCATCCGGATTGAACAAGCCGCTGGTAATAGTGCATCCGGTGGGCCTGCCAGATTTTCTCTCGTCGCAGAATTCTTTTGCCGATCGTCACGGTGGCGTCGACCACGAATGGTCCGAACGCGACCAGCGGCACCCATAACGGCCAAAGTGTTTGTTGCCATCCGAGTAAGCCGATGGCGGCAGCAAGGAATCCAAGTGGGATCGACCCCGCATCGCCCATGAACACCTTGGCGGGTGGAAAGTTGAACAACAGAAACCCGATGGCCGCCGCGCCGATCGCGAGAGACGCTCCAGCGATCGGTGCATTGCCGGCTTGCCAGGCGAGGAATGCGTAGGTGCCAAAGCCAAATACGGCCATGCCGCCGGCCAGGCCGTCGGAGCCGTCCATAAAGTTGTAGAGATTGGTCATCCAGATGATGCCCACAACAATGACGATCGCCGCCCACACCGGTACGTCCGTGATGGATAGAACGACGAAGCCAACGGCGGCTAATGCGTGTGAAAGGAATCGCGCAAGCGTCGGCAAACCCGAACGATCGTCGAGATAGGAAATGATGCAAAGGGCCACGGCAATGCCAAGGATCACAGGCTCCGCACCGATCCATAGCCATGTCGTGCAAATGCCAACCATGATGGCGATACCACCAACGCGTGGCTTCGCTTGGCTGTGCAGCGAGCGCTCGTTTGGGCGATCGAGTGGCAACGCTGCGCCTGCGGTGCGCAATAGCAGCCAAAGAAGGCTCGCACTGATTGCCAGCGACAAGCCGATCGCAGCGATGATTTCGTTCACAGTAAGCTTTTCGCAATAGACAACCAGTATCGCGCGGGCGAGGTGCGCCGACCGATTCTATCTGCAAGGTCAGCGCCCATCACAAACGTGGCGCGCTTGAGCAGTGATTGAGCGGGCCGCCACGATGCGAGCGTGTTACTACGAAAGCATCGATGATGGATCGCGTTTCCAGGTGAAACGGATCATGGTCAAGCCCGGGCACAAACTTTCATTGCAGATGCACCACCATCGCGCTGAGCATTGGATCGTAGTGTCCGGGACGGCCCGCGTCACCAAGGGTCCGGACGAGATTCTCCTCTCGGAGAACGAGTCCACCTACATTCCGCTGGGTGTCACCCATCGCTTGGAAAATCCGGGCAAGTTGCCGCTGCATTTGATTGAAGTGCAATCGGGTTCTTATCTCGGGGAAGACGACATCGTGCGCTTCGACGATGATTACAAGCGCGCATAGCGCAAAGCCGACGCGTAGCGGCCCGGCTCGGCACGAAAATTCGGATGCGGGCATGCTGCGGTCTGGATCAGTGCGGCGCGCGCATAATGCGCACGCATTCCAATCAACGACATCATGCTGCGCATCCTCCTCGTCAAAACCTCATCGCTTGGCGATGTAGTCCATAATTTTCCGGCGGTAACCGATCTCAGGTGTCATCTGCCCAACGCTCACATCGATTGGGCGGTCGAGGAAGCCTATGCGCCATTGGTTGCGCTGCATCCTGGTGTGAACGAGGTGATCCCGGTGGCGATTCGCCGGTGGCGGCGCAACTTTGCGCGCCGAGCCACCTGGCGGGAGTACGGTGCGCTGCGCAGGCGCTTGGCAAGTCGCCCCTACGATCGCATCATTGATTCACAGGGGCTCGTGAAGAGCGCGTGGATCGCGCGCCTGGCAGCGGGCGAACATATTGGACTGTCGAAGCAGACTGCCAGAGAATCGTTGGCGTCCCGCTTTTACGATTCGACGTTCCATATTCCACTGCACCTGCATGCGGTGGAGCGGAATCGTATGCTGGTCGCGCATGCGATGAAGTTTGGCGTCGAGGGTCCGATTGACTACGGCTTGCGCAAATTGAGTGGCGGCCCAGAGTCCAAAGCAACGCCGCCGTACGCGGTGTTTCTGCACGGTACCAGCCGCGCAGACAAGGAATGGCAAGAAGATGCCTGGCGAGCGACCGGTCATGCGCTCGCGAAACGCGGCCTGCAAATCATCTTGCCGTGGGGAAGCGCTAACGAGGAGATCCGCAGCAAGCGCTTGGCCGAAGGGATCACCGCTGCCATCGTTCCACCGCGCCGCTCGATCGATCAGATGGCAAGTCTCCTGGCCGGTGCTCGTGTCATCGTCGGCGTGGACACCGGGCTTGTGCATCTTGGCGCTGCGCTTGGCGTGCCGACAGTCGCAATTTTTCGGGGCTCTGATCCCGCGCTGACCGGGCCGGTGGGCCAAGGCCCCATCGCGATATGCGGCTCAGCGGTCTTGGCGCCCACGGTCGCTGAAGTGTTGTCGGCGGTCGATCGCGTGATGGCGGATGCGTGTTGAGATCTGCATACACCGCTCTCGTATCCGCGGCGTTGCCGTTCTTGCCAGTCAGGCTCTGGTGGCGTGGTCGATCAGAGCCTCTCTACCGGACCGCAATCGGTGAACGGTTCGGCCGCTTCGATGGGACGCCGGGGGCGCGCATCATCTGGGTCCATGCGGTCTCGCTCGGCGAAACACGCGCGGCCCAACCACTCATCCGCGCGTTGCAAAGCGAGTTTCCCGATCACCGCATTCTCACGACCCATATGACGGCCACTGGGCGCGCTGCGGCATGTGAGCTCTATCCGGATGCACTCCATGCATGGTTGCCCTACGACCACCCTTGGTTCATGACGCGATTCCTCGCGCACTTTCAGCCGCAACTAGGGGTGATCATGGAGACCGAAATCTGGCCAAATCTGATCGCGGCGTGTGCTCGCGCACGGGTCCCGCTTGCCCTCGTGAATGCGCGGCTGTCGGAACGGTCGCGGCGCGGCTATGCGCGCGTCCGCTCGTTGTCGCAACAGGCCTTTGGCGGCTTTCATGTCATCGCAGCGCAGACCGCGGCCGATGCGGCGCGCATCACTCAACTTGGTGGACGTGCGCCAATCGTTACCGGGAATATCAAGTTCGACGTTAGCGTCGCACCGCATGTATCGGCGGTTGCGGCGTCGCTGCGTTCGACGTTTGGCGAGCGCCGGGTATTTCTCGCGGCGAGTACCCGTGAGGGGGAAGAGGCGCTGATTCTCGATGCGCTCGAGCGCCAATCGCTCGCCGATACACTGGTGGTGATCGTGCCGCGCCATCCGCAACGGTTCGATGCGGTCGCGAACGAGATTCGCGCGCGCGGGCACCGGTTGGTGCGCCGAAGCGATGGCGGCGCGGTACCGCCCGATTGCAGAGTCTTTCTCGGTGATTCGATGGGAGAACTGGCCGCGTATTACCGATCGTGCGATGTCGCGTTCGTCGGTGGCAGCCTGGTGCCCACCGGCGGGCAGAATCTAATAGAAGCCTGTGATGCGGGCATTCCAGTGCTGATCGGACCGTCCAACTTTAATTTCGCGCAGGCGTCGGATGATGCCGTTGTCGCTGGCGCCGCAATGCGCGTTCGCTCAGCGGACGAACTCATCGGGCAGGCCGCGAGACTACTATCGAACGAATCGGCCCGCGTTCTTGCGGGTGAACGCGCACGGCAGTTTTGTGAGACCCACCGCGGCGCGACCGCGCGGACCTTAGCGGCTTGCGTGCGCCTTATTCGCTAGACGGTGAAACGGCAGGACTATTCGTTGCCGAGCAGACCGTTGATCGCGGTCAAGTCTTCTTCGGTCAGGCCCACTGTTGATGCCTTCAACTTCAATCCGTTGATGATCGCGTCATAGCGTGCCTTCGAGAGGTCACGCTTGGTTTCGAAGACCTGCTGTTGTGCATTGAGCACGTCAATATTGATTCGCACGCCCACGTTGTAACCCAGGCGATTCGAGGCAAGCGCCGTTTCGCTGGATTTGAGCGCCTGCTCCAGCGCGCGGACCTGTGCACGACCGTTGGTGAGCCCAAGGAATAATTGCCGTGCCGTGAATTCCGAGGACCTTCGCACATGATCGAGATCCGCGCGCGCCTTTTCATGGAGCGAAACCGATTCTCGAACGCGGGACTGCGTGCCGCCGCCGGCAAACAGCGGAACCACCAGCTCCAGGCCAATGACATTGGCTTGCGTCTCCGTTCGAGCGCCGTTTGCGGAAATATTGTTGCTGGCATTCCGGCCGTGCGTGGCGACCAGATCAAGCGTCGGATAGTGGGCGTATTTGCTCCGCTCGATTTCGCGTTTAGCGATTTCCACAAAGAATTCCTGCTCGCGCACCGCGTAGGCGTCTTTTTGCGCAGACTCGACCCAGACGTTCATGTCATTGGGTGCCGCATCCGGGATCTGCGCGCTCGCTTTGAGCGGGACCAGATTCTCGTATCGTTGACCAGCAATTTGTGCGAGTGCGCGACGCCGAATTTCAAGGTCGTTTTCGGCCGCGATTTCCCGCGCCGTCGCGAGATCGTAGCGAGCCTGCGCCTCGTTCGTGTCGGTGATGGTTGCGGTGCCGACTTCGAAATTGCGTCTCGCCTGCGCAAGTTGTTCAGAGATTGCGATCTTCTGTGCCTGAATGAAGGCAAGGCTGTCGCGGGCGGCTAAGACATTGAAGTACGCTTCCGATGCTCGCACGACAAGTTCATTGGCCGATTTTCGCAATGCCATGCCTGCCTGCAGCGCCGCGAGTTCGCCCTGGCGATATTGGACGTAGTTTGAGGCGCGAAACAGTGGCTGCGTCAGCTTGATCTCATAGGCATTGCTATTGTAGGTAAACGACCGATTGGTGGTTCGATTGTCGGCATCATTCCACCGCGTGTTTGCGGTTGCATCGAGTTTGGGAAGAAGGCCAGCGAGTGCCTGTGGTGGCTTTTCGCGCTGAGCCGCTTCTGTTAGACGCGCCGCGGCGAACTGCGCGTCGTAGGACTGCGCCGCGCGCACGACCTCGATAAGATTTTCAGCCAGCGCAGGTTCTGCAACGAGCAGCGCAACGCATAACAAAGCATGCGAACGATTCATGGTCTACCTTGATTGAATTTAAATCGCGCGTTAATAATCTGATGGACGACCCACGCAAATCAACCGGGTCGACGGGGATGTCCCGTTCGTAGTTGAAGGTTGAGTTGGTGGTTGAAACAGTCGAGGGCCCAGAATGTGGGTTCTCAAGTCCTCAACCTGAACCGAAGAAAGCTCAACCACCATGAAGAATTCTACTCGTAAGGGATG
>CAMDRJ010000061.1 GCA_945906755.1 Klebsiella pneumoniae
TGCCATCCCCGATCCGCACGAGCAATCCGGCAAGCGCATCGCTTCCGACTGGCGAATGCTGAATCTCGATACTCCCTTTGTTTAGCGCACCCGCCAATTCGCCGGTCACCCAGTTCGCAGCGACCTTCGCTAGCGCAGGACTGGACGGCGCTCCGGCCGCCAATTGATCGACGAGCGCTTCAAAGTACCGGGCCATTTCGCGTGATTGGGTGAGCGTGGCCGCGTCATAGGCAGATAGCCCGAAGCTGCGCTCATAGCGCGCGCGCATGGCTTCCGGAAGTTCCGGCAGCGCGGCCTGCACCGCGCTAATCCAGGCGTCATCGACACTGAGCGGTGGCAGATCCGGATCGGGAAAGTAGCGATAGTCGTGCGCGTCTTCCTTGGAGCGCATCGACCGTGTTTCGTCTCGATCAGCGTCGTACAGCCGCGTTTCCTGCACGACCCGCCCACCGTCTTCGATCAACGCGATCTGCCGGCGCACTTCATAGTCGATCGCGCGCTCGAGAAAGCGAAATGAATTGAGATTCTTAATTTCACAGCGCGTACCAAGCGTTGCGCTGCCCAGCGGCCGCACCGAGACATTGGCGTCGCAACGGAACGAACCCTCCTGCAGATTGCCATCGCAAATATCGATCCAGCGGACCAGCGCGTGCAGCGCTTTTGCATAGGCAACCGCTTCCTCGGCCGAGCGCATATCCGGTTCCGAGACGATTTCAAGCAGCGGCGTGCCGGCACGATTCAAATCGATGCCGCTCATGCCATGAAAATCTTCATGCAGCGACTTGCCGGCATCTTCTTCAAGATGCGCACGGGTCAGGCGCACGATCTTCTCGCCGGCTGTGGTGACAATGCGAAGCGTTCCGCCCGAGACGATCGGAATTTCATACTGGCTAATCTGATAGCCCTTCGGCAGATCAGGATAGAAATAGTTCTTCCGCGCGAAGATGGAGCGGTGGTTGATGGTTCCGCCAACCGCCAGGCCAAGGCGGATCGCTCGCTCCACCGCGCCTCGATTGGCGACCGGCAATACGCCTGGCAGCGCGACATCGACTGCACTGGCCTGCGAATTGGGCGGCGCACCAAAGTGCGTTGATGCACCCGAAAAAATTTTCGATTGCGTAGAAAGCTGCGTGTGGGTCTCCAAACCAATGACAGTTTCCCATTCCATTACGCGACCTCTGCGGGCTTTTTCCGATGCCAATCGGTGGCGCGCTGGAACTGATGCGCGACGCCAATCATCTGCGCTTCGCTGAAGTAGTTGCCGACCATGTGCAAGCCGACCGGCAGCCCACCATTGCCAAACCCACACGGAATCGACATGGCGGGCAGCCCCGCAAGATTCGCGGGCACGGTGTAAATGTCGTTTAAATACATTTGGACCGGATCGGCCGACATCGCGCCAAGCCGGCAAGCGACGGTTGGAGCAGCCGGGCTCGCAATCACATCGCAGGCCTTGAATGCCCGCGCAAAGTCCTCGGCAATGAGCCGCCTCACCTTTTGCGCCTTGAGGTAGTACGCGTCGTAGTAACCGTGCGACAGCACGTAGGTGCCGATCAAAATGCGTCGCTTGACCTCCGGCCCGAACCCTTGGGCCCTGGATTTGCAGTACATGTCGGAGAGATCGGTGTACTCGGGGGCCCGATACCCATATCGCACGCCATCGAAGCGCGACAGATTCGAGGACGCCTCGGCGGGAGCGATAACATAGTAGGCAGGCACCGACATCGGCGAGGTGGGCAGCGAAATATTCACCAAGCGAGCACCGAGCGCCGTCAGCGCATCGAGCGCGGCACGGATGGGGGCTTCAACGTCGGCGTCGAGCCCAGCCCCAAAATGCTCGCGCGCGATGCCGATCCGCAGTCCGGCGAGCGGCTGCAACGCGGTGGGGGACGCCACCGGCGATTCGAGCGACCGACCGTAGTCTTCCATCGGGCGATCAAGGCTGGTCGAATCCCGCGCATCAAAGCCCGCCATCACGTTCATCATGAGTGCAAGGTCTGCGGCGGAACGCGCAAACGGCCCGCCTTGATCAAGGCTTGAGGCGTAGGCGACCATGCCGTAGCGCGATACCACACCATAGGTCGGCTTCAGGCCGCACGTCCCGGTGAGTGCCGCAGGCTGCCGCACCGAACCACCGGTGTCCGAACCGGTCGCGGCCGGCGCCAACGATGCGGCGACAGCAACCGCGGAGCCGCCCGACGAGCCACCCGGCACGTGATCGGTATGCCATGGATTTTTGACCGGCCCGTACCAGGATGATTCGCTGGTGGACCCCATGGCGAACTCATCCATGTTGGTCTTGCCAAGATTCACGGCACCGGCGACATTGAAACGGTCGATCACATGCGCATCGTAGGGCCCAATGAAATTGGCGAGCATCTTCGAGCCGCATGTTGATGGCCATCCGCGGGCGACGAAGATGTCTTTGTGGGCGATTGGAATGCCGGTGAGCGGCCCTTGTTCGCCGCGCGCTATCCGCGCATCAGCCGCCTGCGCCTGCGCCAAGCTCTGTTCAGGATCGACCGTGATGAAGGCGTTGAGGGTCCTGTTGCGCGCGGCGATCCGCTCTAGGTAGGCACCGGTCAGCTCAACGCTTGAGATTTCCTTGGCCGCCAACGCGCTCGACAGCTCAGTCAGTGAGGCGTCTTTCATTCGATCACTTTGGGAACGAGATAGAGGCTCCCCTCGACTTGCGGGGCGATCGATTGAAAGACCTCATGTTGATCGGTCTCGCTGATCCGGTCATCGCGCAGGCGCAGCACCACGTCTTGCGCATGCGCCATCGGTTCGATGCCCTCGGTGTCGAGGGCGCGCATCGACTCAATCATATTCAAGATGCCATTGAGCTGATCACGTGTGGCAATCGCTTCGGCATCCGAGATTTCGATGCGCGCAAGCATTGCGATACGACGTACAGCCTCGAGGTCGAGTGGCATATTGGGACACGATGGATGGGGTGACGCGGGGAATTCCATCAACCGAAGCGCAGCACGGCGGAGTCCGAAAGACCATGACCGACTGACGCGAATGCGTGAAGCGACACACAACGAGTGCAAGAGCGTGCGAATACACTCGAATTCGGCAGATGTTCGAAGTATTATAGGGGATATGAAGTTGGCGTCCCCAGCATTGCCGTGGACCCTTCCTGAATTTTATTTTTTGAGCTTTTCGGATGCACACGCACCTTCGCCCGGCTAACCGAGTTGGATTTGCAATGATGCATTCGGCAGCCAACGAACCCCTCCACCTGAACCACCGGGACTAAAGTCAGACATGCTTGGATTCCTGCGAGCGTACTTTTCCGATGATCTAGCAATCGATCTCGGCACAGCAAACACGTTGATCTATGTGCGCGGCAAGGGCATCGTGCTCGACGAGCCGTCCGTGGTGGCGATCCGTGGCGAAGGCGGTCCCAATGGCCGCCGCACCATTGCAGCGGTGGGCAAGGAAGCCAAGATGATGCTTGGCAAAGCCCCGGGCAACATTCAGGTCATCCGCCCAATGAAAGACGGCGTCATCGCCGACTTCACGATGACCGAGCAGATGCTGAAGCAGTTCATCAAGAAGGTGCATGTGTCGCGGCTCTTGAGCCCAAGCCCACGCATCATCATTTGCGTGCCGTCGGGCTCAACCCAGGTTGAGCGTCGCGCGATTCGCGAATCGGCCGAGCGGGCCGGTGCGTCGCAGGTCTATCTGATCGAGGAGCCGATGGCCGCCGCGATCGGCGCGGAGCTTCCGGTTGCCGAAGCCATCGGCTCGATGGTGGTCGATATCGGTGGCGGGACGACTGAGGTCGGGGTGATTTCACTTGGCGGCATGGTGTACGCCGGTTCGGTTCGCGTGGGTGGCGATAAATTCGACGAGGCGATCGTCAATTACATTCGCCGCAATTACGGCATGTTGATCGGTGAGGCAACCGCCGAACACATCAAGAAGCAAATCGGTTCGGCATTCCCCGGCTCCGAAGTGCGCGACATCGAAGTAAAAGGCCGCAATCTCGCTGAAGGCATTCCGCGCGCGTTTACAATCTCCTCCAATGAAGTGCTGGAGGCCCTCACCGAGCCGCTCAATCAAATTATTTTCGCAGTGAAGATCGCCCTTGAGCAGACGCCGCCCGAACTGGGCGCCGACATCGCCGACCGCGGCATGGTGCTTACCGGCGGCGGTGCGTTGCTGCGCGACCTCGATCGATTGCTCACCGAAGAAACCGGTCTGCCGGTGGTGATCGCCGATGATCCCTTGACGTGCGTCGTGCGCGGTTCCGGCCGGGCACTCGACGAGATGAATAAGCTGGTTGGCATCCTCGCGAGCGAATAAGCATTCCCCGGTGGGATGGCGAATTTCCACTGGGCGCCCGTCGCTGGTCCAGTCCGGCGTAATCCCCTCGGACCTGTAGTACCAACACCCGGCTAACGATGGAATCCACGCCACCTTCGCTATTCGATCGGGGACCGACGCCGATTGTCCGACTGGTGTTCTTCACCGTGGTTGCGATCGTGCTCATGACCCTTGATGCACGCTTCCGTTACGCGGAAGTCATCCGCCAGGGATTTGCGCTCGCCGTCTATCCGATTCAACGCGCCGCGTTGGCACCGATCGCCCTCTTTGAGAGCGCCAGCGACTATTTTGTCTCGCAGGCCAAGTTGCTGCGCGAAACAACGCAGTTGCGCGAAGACCGGCTCCGCGACGCCAAAGACCTGATTACGCTTGGCGCGTTGCAGGCGGAAAACCAAACGCTTCGCCAGCTTCTCGATTCGCGCGACCGCTCGGGACGAACCGCCCAGTTCGCCGAGATCATGTATCTCGGTCGTGATCCGTTCAGCCGCAAGGTCATCATCGGTAAAGGCACCCAGCACGGCATCGAGGCGGGCCAACCGGTCATCGATGTAAACGGATTGATCGGACAGGTGACGCGCGTCCATCCGCTGGTTTCCGAAGTAACGCTCGTGATCGACAAGGACCATGCGATTCCGGTGCAAGTCGTGCGCAGCGGCCTGCGGGGCGTCGCATTCGGTTCGTCCGATGGCGCGACGATGGAATTGCGATTCACGGCGGGCAACGCAGACATTCAAGTTGGCGATGTGCTCGTCACATCCGGCCTCGACGGCATTTATCCGCCAAGCCTGCCGGTCGCATCGGTGGTCCGCATCGACAAGGACACCACCTCCGCTTTCGCGAGAATTACCTGCACCCCACTTGGTGGCCCGGGGCAAAACCGCGAATTACTGGTACTGTCGAAAACCGAAGTGGGCCCTCCTTATCCCGCCGATGGCCCATCAGCCAAACGCCCGCCGCGCGGCGGTCGCACCAAAGGGCGTTAGAGGCGCACCGACCCATGCCATTGGAACCCCAACGACATCAAGAGCTGCTCGCACCGGTAAAGGTGCGGTACGTCGTGTTATCGCTGTTCGTTGCGTTGATCTTCATTCTGATGCCGTGGCGCGATCTGCGCGGTGTTCCGGATCTGGTTGCGCTGGTCATCGTGTTTTGGGCGATTCATCAACCGCGGCAGGTCGGCATGGGCGTTGGGTTTCTCACCGGACTCCTGGTCGATGCCGCAAACGCCGTGCTCTTTGGACAACATGCGTTGGCCTATGCCTTTCTCGCATTTGCCGCGCACGCGCTGCATCGTCGCATGCTCTGGTTCGGGCCATGGCCGCAAGCGTTGCATGTCCTGGTTCTTCTTCTTACTGCACAACTACTGATGGTGATGGTGAGGATGTACGCCGGTAGCGCCTTTCCCGGCTGGAGCTACTTTCTTGGCAGCGTGATCGCTGCGGCGCTTTGGCCCCTGGCATCGCTCGTCTTGCTCGCGCCGCAACGGCTCGCCCCGTCCAAGGATGAGCCGATTTAAGGAAATAATCGAACAAGGGGCCGGTTGGGGGTGAAGGGGCCCCAACCCCTTCAAAGGCCCCTCGTAACTCCCCTGTGAAATTTGGGCACGCTGATTGCGCGAGATAGCTTAATCAGCGTTTAAAGGGTTTATATGGCACTTGGTGAACTCCACAACGAAGAACGCGAGCTCCATCACTTTCAGATCCGCATCGCGTTCGCGGGCGCCGTCGTCCTGATCGCCTTCGGCATGCTGGTCGCGCGCTTCGGCTATCTGCAAATCGTGCAGCACGAATACTACAAGACCCGCGCGGAAGACAATCGCATCTCGGTGGTCCCGGTGCAACCTTCGCGCGGCCTCGTCCAGGATCGCAACGGCATCGTTATCGCGCGCAATTTCGCCGCCTACACGCTCGAAATTACGCCAAAGCACGTTCCGGACCTCGAGGCGACGCTTGCCGGGCTGGCCGACATTATCAATATCGAGCAGCGCGACCGACGTCGCTTCAAGCGACTATCCGACGAATCGCGCGGGTCAGACTCGATCCCGATTCGCACCAAATTGTCGGATGAAGAGGTCGCACGATTCGCTGCCAACAAGTTTCGCTTTCCCGGCGTCGATATTCGCGCGCGCCTGTTTCGCGAATATCCGCTTGGCCTCGTCGCCTCGCATGTCATCGGTTATATCGGCCGCATCAGCGACAAGGATCTCGAAAAACTCGGCGAAGGCAGCAAGCTCGCAGAGTACCGGGGCGCCGATCACATCGGCCGCACCGGCTTGGAGGCCGCTTACGAAACCGAGTTGCGCGGAATCGTCGGTTCTGCGCAGGTGGAAATCGACGCCGGCGGGCGCGCCGTGCGCACGCTCGAGTCAACCCCGGCTGTGGCAGGCAACAATCTTGTTTTGACGCTCGATATCCGATTACAAGAAATTGCCGAACGCGCATTTGGCGATTTCCGTGGCGCACTCGTTGCCATTGAGCCAGATAGCGGTGGCGTATTGGCGATGGTGTCGAAGCCTGGATTCGATCCGAACCTGTTCATCGATGGGATCGATCCGCAAAATTGGGAGGCGCTCAATAATTCGCCCGATCGGCCGCTCAACAATCGCGCCTTGGCTGGGACCTATCCCCCCGGCTCGACCTTCAAGCCGTTCATGGCGATGGCAGGCCTTCAACTTGGCAAACGCACACCTGAATACACGATTGCCGATTCCGGTTCGTTTGGGTTGCCCGGTGTCAGTCACCGATGGCGCGACTGGAAGTTAAGCGGTCACGGCATGGTCAACCTGCACAAGTCGATCGTCATCTCATGCGATACGTACTACTACGGCCTTGGCAATGACCTTGGCGTCGACAGCATTCACAATTTCATCGGCCGCTTCGGCTTCGGTCAACTAACCGGTATCGACGTCCCCGGCGAGAAGCCGGGCTTGTTACCCTCGCAAGCCTGGAAGCTCGCCAGACATAATCAGAAATGGTATGCAGGCGACACGATCTCGGTGTCGATCGGCCAAGGCTATAACCTCGCGACCCCTCTGCAACTGGCCCAGGCCACCGCCATCCTCGCCAACAATGGCGTGGTCTACAAGCCGCATCTGGTGCGACATATTCAGGATCCGACCACCGGAACCTTGCGCGCCGTCGAGCCGAACCCGCAGCGCAAAGTCGAGTTGGATCCAAGATGGGTCGAGCTGGTCAAAAAAGCCATGGTGGACGTCAACAAACCCGGCGGCACGGCTGCGGTGGCGGGTTTGAATGCGCCGTACATCTGGGGCGGCAAGACCGGCACGTCACAGGTGATTGCAATCAAGCAAGGCGAAAAATACGACGAGTCGCGCGTGGCCGAACGCCATCGCGATCATTCGCTCTATATTGCGTTTGCACCGGCCGATAAACCGCGCATCGCGCTTGGCATCCTGGTCGAAAACGGCGGACATGGCAGCGCGACCGCCGCACCAATCGCGCGCACCGTGGTCGATTATTTCCTGCTAGGGAAAATTCCGGCCAGCATGCCTGATCTGAATCCGGATGCGGGCGAGGGAGATTGACGATGCCCACCGGCCACCTGTATCGCGTCAATGCGTAATCTGATTCGCGTCGCCGGCCAACGACTGGTCGTCAATATCGACGGGCCATTGATGCTGCTCGTCTCGCTCATCATCGCGCTCGGACTGGTTACCCTCTACAGCGCAACAAAAGAGACCCCCGCACGATTCAACGCGCAGTTGGTCAACATCAGCGTCGGCCTCATAGCAATGTGGATAGCCGCCCAGGTGCCGCATAAGCTGCTGGTGCGGTTCGCATTGCCCGCCTACATCATCGGGCTTGCTCTACTGATTGGTGTGGCTGTTGCGGGCGATATCGTCAATGGCGCACGGCGATGGCTCAACGTGGGGTTCACACGCATTCAGCCCTCCGAGATCATGAAAATTGCGATGCCGCTTGCGCTCGCGTGGTTTTTCCATCGCGCTGAGGGGACCGCCGGAAAGCGCGAATTCATCGCTGCCGCGTTGTTATTGGTGGTACCGGTCGCGCTCATCATGAAACAACCCGATCTTGGCACCGCACTCTTGGTTGGTGCAGCCGGCTTCTACACGATTTTTCTCGCGGGCCTGTCGTGGCGGATCATGCTTACCCTCGGCGGCCTCGGTGCGGCCAGCATCCCGTTCATTTGGCCGCTACTCCATGACTACCAAAGACGGCGCATCAGCATGTTTCTTGATCCGACGCAGGATCCCCTTGGCGCCGGCTATCACACGATTCAATCGACCATCGCGGTGGGCTCTGGCGGCGTCCTAGGCAAAGGTTGGCTCAATGGGACGCAGACACATCTTGAATTCATCCCGGAGCGACATACCGATTTTATCTTCGCGGTCGTCTCCGAAGAATTCGGTCTCGTTGGCAATATCGTATTGGTCCTGCTCTACATCGGTCTCATCACGCGCGGCATGGTGATCGCCTCCAACGCGCCCAGCACGTTTGCCCGCTTGCTAGCCGGCTCACTCGTGCTCTGCTTTTTCACCTACGCCTTTGTAAACATGGGCATGGTGAGCGGGATCCTGCCGGTCGTTGGCGTGCCGCTGCCGTTCGTAAGCTATGGCGGCACGGCACTGGTGACATTGTTCATCGGCATTGGCATCTTGATGAGCCTCACCCGCCGCAGCACACTCGGTCGATCGTGACGGGCGGACGCATCTTGCGGCTTGTCCCGGTCGCCGTAGCGATGACGTTAGTTGGATGCAGCGTGTCAGCGCCACAGCGGCCGCAACCCGTAGAGGCGCCCAGGTCTGCGCCGCCCCAGGTTGCAGTGATGGCGCCGACTTTGCCCCAAGCACAGCCGATCCCCGCGCCGCCGTTACCCGCCCAATTCCCACCGCAGCCCGCCACGCCACGTGGCAGCTACTATCTTGATGACGGACCGGCGGACTCGCCGCCACCGAATCTCGAGAACCTTCCAAATCCGGAGCCGCGCAGTGAGCCGCTGCACCGGTTTGCGAACAATCCGTACACCGCACTCGGTCAAGACTTCGTCCCAGAAAGGGTGATCAGACCCTTTCGCCAGCAAGGCTTCGCAAGCTGGTATGGCCGCCGATTTCATGGCAACAAGACCGCGACCGGCGAGATCTATGACATGTTTGGACTGTCCGCGGCGCATCCGACCTTGCCGCTGCCAAGTTACGCGCGGGTCACCAATACCCAAAATGGCCGTCAGGTCATCGTACGCGTGAACGATCGGGGGCCGTTCCTGCGTAATCGGATCATGGATCTTTCATACGCTGCGGCGTTAAAACTCGGCTACGTTGAGCAAGGGGTTGCACCGGTCGAAGTGGAAGTAATTATCCCGAATGATGTCGAACGCGTCGCCGCGACTGGTACACCGGTGCCGGCGGGCACGCCGGAGCGCGCGCCGGCACCCGGCGCGAACCGCTATCCGCTCTTCGCGGAAAACGACGGGGTATTCGTCCAGCTCGGTGCTTTTTTGGCTGCTGAAAACGCCGAAGCGCTGCGCGCCCGCCTAACCCTCGAGCTGTCGAGCACGATCAGATCCATGCAAGTGGTTCCGCGCAACGGCATGCACCGACTGTGGGTGGGCCCCTATAAGACCCAGCAGGAAGCGCGTCTGGCCGCCGATCGAATTGCCGCTCAATTCCGCTAGGAAAATCGATTGGTACCAAGCCGGGTGCGATAAACTGTCCGCCCTATGGATGCGCGGTCGCGCGGAGCTTTCTCGCCACCCGGCCGGCGCAGTGCCAAAACAATCCCGAACAATTTTTTGAATTCCCCATGATCCGCATCATTGCATCGCTATTGCTAACGGTCGCCGCCGCATCGTCGATTGCGCAGACCCCGCTTTTGCCTGCCACCACCGCACGGTCGTGGCTATTGCTCGACGTCACCGCCAATCACATCATCGCCGCATCGAATGCCGATGAACGCGTGGAACCGGCTTCGCTCACCAAGCTGATGAGCGCGTATGCCATCTTCACTGCGATCAAAGACGGCAAATTCGCGCGCACCCAGGTCGTCCCGATCTCCGAAAAGGCGTGGCGAACGGGCGGCTCCAAAATGTTTGTCGATCCGAAAAAGCCGGTGACCGCCGAAGAGCTGCTGCACGGCATGATCGTGCAGTCGGGCAACGATGCATCGGTTGCGCTCGCCGAAGCATCGAGTGGATCGGAAGACGCATTCGCGCTGCAGATGAACGAGCTTGCCAAAAAGCTTGGCATGAAGAATTCCAATTTCACCAACGCGAGCGGCCTGCCCGATGGCAAGCACTACAGCACCGCGTTTGATCTGGCGCTGGTCGCGGCGGCGATCATCCGCGAGTTCCCTGATTTTTATCCGATCTACTCGATCAAAGAATATCGCTACAACAACATCTCACAGGCAAACCGCAATCGGCTGCTGTGGCTGGACCCCAATGTCGATGGGGTGAAGACCGGCCATACCGAAAAAGCCGGGTACTGTTTGATCGCATCGGCCAAGCGCGGTGAGCGACGCCTGCTGTCGGTCGTAATGGGAACGCCTTCCGATGCCCTGCGTGCGCAAGGGGCACAGACCCTGCTTAACTTCGGTTTTCAACACTACGATACCGTTCGCGTTCACGAGAAAGACACGTCCATCGCGAAAGTGCGCATCTGGAAAGGTGTCGCGCAAGAGCTTTCCGTCGGCATGGACGCAAGCATTCTGGTGGCGATTCCAAAAGGCACGAACGACAAAATCAAGGCGGAGCTCGCGACCGAGCAGCCGATCTATGCGCCCATCACCAAAGGACAACGGATCGGCATCGTCAAAGTAAGCTATGACGGGCGCCCACTCGGTGAGCATCCGGCGGTGGCCCTTGAATCGGTCGCGCCGGCTGGTTTCTTTGGGCGCTCGTTAGATGCCGTGAAACTTTGGATGAAATAGGGACAGGAGAATCGCAATGACAACGGTCTATCTCAACGGCGAACTGGTCCCGCTCGAGCGCGCGACTGTTTCTGTACTCGATCGCGGATTCATTTTCGGCGATGGGGTCTACGAAGTCATCCCGGTCTACGGTCGCCAACCCTTCCGCTTGGCCGAGCATTTGTCGCGTCTGCAGGCAAGCATGGATGGTATTCGACTGGCAAACCCCTATTCGACGGAAGCCTGGACCAAGCTCATCGGCAATCTCATCGATCAACATGAGTGGAGCGAGCAGTCGGTCTATATTCAGGTGACGCGCGGTGCGGCGCCACGCAATCACGCATTCCCAAAAGACGCCAAACCCACGGTATTCATCATGACTGGGCCGCTGTCGGTACCGAGCCGCGAGGAAAAAGAGCAAGGCGTCGACGCGATCACGCTGAATGACTATCGCTGGATCCGCTGCAATATCAAATCAACCGCGCTGCTGGCGAATTGCCTGTTGAAGCAAGCCGCGGTCGAGGCAGGCTGCGCCGAGGCGATTTTGCTTCGCGACGGATTTCTCACCGAGGGATCGTCGACCAATATCTTCGTGGTGAAGGGCAACGTCTTGCTTACGCCGCCCAAGAGCCATTTGATCCTGCCCGGCATTACCTATGACGTCGTCATTGAGCTGGCACGCGCCCACGGCATGCCGCTCGAAGTGCGCCCGGTGAGCGAATCGGAAGTGCGGTCCGCCGATGAACTTTGGCTAACCTCTTCCAGCAAGGAAGTGCTCGCCATCACTGAACTCGACGGCAAACCAGTCGCCAACGGCAAGCCCGGCCTTCTATACAAAAAAATGTTGGGCTATTTCGAAGCCGCCAAGGCTGCCCGTTCTGCGGCGCGAGCGCATGCCTGAACCAGCCGCATCGCTGTTGACGTTTCCGACCGAGTTCCCGCTCAAGGTGCTCGGCAAGCGTCACGAGCGATTCGCTCAATCGATGCTGGCGATCGTGATGCGGCATGCGCCTGACTTTCAAGCTGAAACGATCGAAATGCGCCCTAGCCGCGAAGGTCAATATCTCAGCCTGACATTCACCATCAATGCCGTATCGCGCGAGCAATTGGACGCGTTGTATCGCGAACTTTGCGACCACCCGATGGTCACCATGGTGCTGTGAGTGGCGGACGCTGATATCCAATTCCGACAACCACCGGTGCGCCACATTTCAGCACCTAGTGGATCGATCGAAGCGCCCGCGATTAAATTTGTCGGGCAAATCGATTACGCAGAATGCTATGCGGCGATGCGAAGCTCGACCGAAGCTCGCACCAACGCATCCGCTGACGAGCTTTGGATCGTTGAACACGAACCGATCTACACCGTAGGACTTGCCGGTCGCGCGGAACATTTGCCGCGCGGGAGCGTAATCCCCCTGGCGAAGGTCGACCGCGGCGGACAGATTACTTATCACGGTCCCGGCCAAGCGATGGTCTACTGCCTCATCGATCTTACTCGTCGCGGCCTTACGGTCACGCAGCTGGTCCGCCTATTGGAGCAAGCGGCTATCAATGCGTTGGCGGCATACGGCGTGACTGCGGAGCGACGCACCGGCGCACCGGGGGTCTATGTCGGGGATGCGAAACTCGGTGCACTTGGCTTACGCATTCGCCGCGGGCGCAGTTATCACGGGATCGCCCTCAACGTGACCAACGATCTCAATCCCTATGACGCCATTGATCCGTGCGGCTATCCAGGACTCAAAGTCACGCGCACCAGTGATCTTGGCATCGCCGCGACAGTGCAAGAATTTGGCGAACAAATCGCTCGTGGCATCGCACGACTATTAGATGAATCGCATGCAACCCGACGCTGACAAGCAAAAATCGCGCGCCAAGACCGAGCGGAACCCGGTCAAGATCATACCGATCACACCGCTCAAAAAACCCTCATGGATTCGCGTACGTGCGCCCATGGCCGGTTCGCGGTTCTATGAGATCAAGCGCATCTTGCGTGAAAACAACTTGCATACCGTATGCGAGGAAGCGTCTTGCCCGAACATCGGTGAGTGTTTCGGCAAGGGCACGGCAACCTTCATGATCCTTGGCGATCTCTGCACGCGCCGCTGCCCATTTTGCGATGTCGCGCATGGCCGGCCGAAGCCACCGGATGAAGCGGAGCCGCTGCATCTTGCGCGCACGATCGCCGCCCTTGCTCTCAAGTATGTCGTGATTACGAGCGTCGATCGCGACGATTTGCGCGACGGTGGCGCCGCGCATTTTGCCGCATGCATTCGGGCCGTTCGGGAACATTCGCCCACCACCCAGATCGAGGTACTGGTGCCCGATTTTCGCGGGCGGTTGGACAAGGCGCTTGATGCACTGTCGGCCGATCCCCCGAACGTCATGAACCACAATCTCGAAACGGTGCCAAGGCTCTATCGGGAAGCGCGACCCGGCGCCGACTACACCAATTCACTCGCGCTGTTGAAAACATTCAAGACACGGCAGCCGTCGGTGCCCACCAAGTCCGGGTTGATGCTGGGGTTAGGTGAAACCGACGAGGAAATTCTGGAAGTGATGCGCGACTTGCGTGCCCATCAAGTCGATATGCTTACGATTGGTCAATACCTGCAACCGTCGGCGCACCATCTGCCGGTGCGCCGCTACGCCGATCCGAGTGTTTTCAAGATGTTTGAAGCCGAAGCGGAGCGCATGGGCTTTGCCCATGCGGCGGTCGGTGCGATGGTCCGCTCAAGCTATCACGCCGATCAGCAGGCGCAAGAGGCCGGGGTTGTCGTAGATCAGTGACGCTCTATCGTTGCACCATCTGACGCCATGCCGTGCGACGCGGATCACCAGTGATAAACGGCGTTAGCAAATTGCCGGCGTAGGTGATCGACGTGGTGCCAGACACTTGGTCTTGGGTCAAGAACGAACTCACGGCATACTTGCCGGCAACCATGACCGATCCCTGAAGCGTCGTGGTGCCGGAGATTGAAAGCTGCTCACGGGCGGTCATCAAGGCTTCGGGGCCGGACTGATTGACGGTGCCGTCAAACTTCAAGTCAAGTCCTGCGACCAGGAAGAGATTTTGTATGCCAATCGGGACGACCGTCGTTCCAGTTGTCCATGCCGGTCGCGCGGGCGAAGTTGGGTTGTCGTAGGGATTCGGGACCGGCGAATACGCGGTTGGCGGCGCGCTTTTCGTGGCCCAACGGAGAAACTGTTCCGAGCGGTAATCCTGAATGTTCGCGTTGTTAAGGCGAATGTTCCCGGTAGCAAGAATACTGATCACCCAAGGGCTAGGCCCTTTCGCCGGATTACCGGTAGTGCCCGGGCTCGAAACAACATAGGCGTGTCCTTCCACATAGAGCAGACCCGATGACCACGAGCTATCGTCCTGCAACTCCCATGTGGCAAGCCGGTCGATGTTGGCGGCGGTCGGTGGCGTGCCAGGTTCCTCAAGGGCGCTCGCCGCACCAACGCTTGGCGCGGTGTACTTCCAGCCGAGCCATTTCGTTCCCGCCTGACCTTGGGCCGCGGTCATGAGCATGTCGCCGTCATGATTGGTGACACGCCCGTCGCGATGCAAAGTGAAATCGGCATATTGCTTGTAGGCGGTCGGAATGAATTCCGGAATCACTTTGGTCGGCGCATTGTTGCTGATTCCGCCGACCAGAGAGCCGCTGCTCACGACGCCTGACGGTGTTGCCGGATTGGCCGGGCCGACCGCAGAAACCGTCCCACCGACGAGCGTCAAGGTCGTTGACCCCGAAATATTGACGTGCGTATTGGAATGAACGTGGCCCGCATTGCCGCCGATGGAAATCGTGGACGACATCTGCAACGCCCTCTCCGTAATCAGGGCGTGCTCCGGAACGAAATTGCCCGGGGTCTCAATGGTTGTCTGCGTCACTGCTATGGTATTGCGTGGGCCGGTCACACTGACGGTTGCGCGGTAGTAGGGTGTGTCGCGACCGGGCTGCAAGACGCAATGGCTGGCGTCCGCCGGTCCGGTGTTTCTACACAGTCGCTCCAGCCAATACTTCGCGTCGTTGCCGGTACCGTTGATAACGACCATGAACCGCGCGGCCGAGGCGGCCGTGCCCGAAGCAAGGACATTGCTTGTCGACGCCGTGCGGAAGATGTCGATCAGCGATGCGAAAGGAATCCTCTCGGGTCCACAGGACGGCGCGACGCAATACTTTCGACGCGTGACATCGGGCGCGCTGGCCGAGCGCTTTCTCCCGATCGTGCAGCAGGCGACCGCAAAGGTTCAACTCACCGAAAAGTACAACAACTTCGCCGGCAAGGCCGCAGCGTTCGGCCTCTTGAACCCGGAAGACGCCAATTTGGATCAGTACATCACCCAGCGAGCACTCGATGGGCTGTTCACGATGATCGCGGAAGAAGAGAAATCGATCCGCGCGAACCCGATGGGTTCGGCGGCCAATATCGTTAAGCGGGTATTCGGGGCGATCGGCAAGTAGCTGCTAAGCGGCGGCCTTATCCCGATTGGTGTCAAACCCCTCATGGGTGCCAAGCACGATCGCCGGATGCTTCAAGTCTTCCTGCCAGATCAGCGATTCCATGAAAATGTTGAGCGGTTGATCCTGCACCGTCAGCTCGTACACATAGTCGTCATGCGAGGCGTGGTTGTGAACCGCCCAACCCGGGGCCGATAGCATCAAATCACCCGCCTTCCATTCGTAGCGATTGCCGGCGACCGTGCTGTAGCCCGTGCCGTAGAAGTAGTAATTGATCGCCGCCGACACATGGCGATGCGGTTTGTCGACGATCTTCGGTGGGCGAATCGTCATCGTCGCGAAGAAATTCGGCGTGATGCCGTTGAAGCGTCCGGTCGCGGGGTTGTAGTACATGTAGAGCCGCCGGCCGACATAGTCACGTCCGAGCGCTTCGAGCTTGTCCAGCTCGGGTTTGACTTTCTTCCATGCAAAATGCAGCGGATGGGAAGCGATCGACTTGGGATTGATCAGGGTCTCGTAGGGCATCAACAATCCGCCGTCCTCGGTAATCGGGAACATGCCATAGGGACTTTTCTTGCGCGGATCGTCTTTGCCCTCTTCATGCACCGCCGCGACATCGGCTTTCGGTTCGTCTTCCGGCAAATAGACCTGCATGTGCTGCAACAGCGGCACATTCGAATAGGTCAAGCGCACTTGAATGTCACTGGCGTCGTTGACATGGAAGTAGGTCGCATACGACGGATGATTCCAGACATCGTACTGTTCGAAGCGAATGGTGCGTCCAGCGACAACCGTGTGCCCGCCACCGTGAATGCTGAAGTTCACCTCGGTCGCGTTATGTCGAAACGCGCGCGTGCGCTCGCCCGGTTTCAATACCGAGAGTTTCACCTGAATGCCAGGGGTCATGCTGGGCGCGTTGGGCTCAGCCAATGGATGCACGATGAGCGATTCCCGCTTGCCATTGGCAGGCAAGGCGCTCATCGCCAAGCGCTCCACTTCGCCATCGATCTCCTCTTTCGTCATGATGATCGGCGGCCAGTATTGATTCGCGTCCTGTGCGGCGGCGCCGGTGCGATCGACAAAACGGCCGTTCATGCGCTGGAAATCTTTTCTGAATTCACTCATTGCTCACTCCTCAAACCTTGAAGGACGACTGCACCGAGGCCGGAAACAGCTCTTCCACCGAGAGCTTCCGATGGCACACGCCCTGCTCATAACCATACTGCACGAACGTTTCGAGCGTCTTGCGATTGGCCTCAACGCCATACGGGAAAATGTCCGGACCCAGCAACTCGCGCAATTGCCCGATGGTATCGCCAAGCCAGGGCACCGGCGCATGGGTGGCCGCGATTTCCGCCAATCGCACCATCGATCTGCGTTTGGATTCTTCGAAGGCCTTGAGTAGGTTCATCGCGACCCATGGGTGCTGTTCCAGGACCGGCGTGCGAAGCGCGATGACATGCATGATCGGATAGACCCCGGTCTTGCGATAGTAGGCTTCCTCGATCGGCCGATAGTTGGGAATCATGCGATCGATGCCACGGCCAAGATTCTGTGGTGGCCGCGCACTCAGGATGGCATCCAATTCGCCCGCTTGCAGCATCCCATCGAGCGACTTCGTTGGTTCGCTGCGATAGCGCACACCCGCCGGGAGCTTGAGATCGACCTTTTCGACACGCCCAGGCTGATTGACGCCGGCCTGCACCCAATCGACCGATTCGAGCGGCACGCCGTATTCATGCGTCAGAAGTCCGCGCGAATAGATCGACGCAGTCTGTGCCCACTCCGGTACGCCGATGCGTTTGCCCTTGAGTTGCTCGGGCGATTTGAGCGGACTGCCGGCCTTCACATAGATCGATGAATGGCGAAACACGCGGGAAATGAACACCGGAATCGCGGTGATGCTGGTGTCGTCTTGCGAGCGTAGCGCGATGTATTTGCCCATCGACAGCTCGGTGATATCCCATTCCCGAAATTTCGTGAACCGGAAAAAAATCTCTTCGAGTTGTAGCTTGAGGACCGTGAGATCAATGCCTTCGGCGCGTACGCTGCCATCGGTGAGGTCGCGCACATGATCGTAGACGTCGGTGGCAATGGTGAGGCTGATGTTGGGCATGGTTTCTTATCGATTGGGGTCAGTCTGCTTTGATGCCGGCGGCACGAATCACCCTGGTCCATTTGTCCAGATCCGCCGCGATGAATGCGCGGAATTCAGCAGGCGTCGAGCCTACCGCCTGCTGCGCTTGGCCAGTCAATAACTCGCGATACTCCTTGGAGGCTACCAGTCGGCGCAACTCACCGCTCAGTCGATCGACAATTGGCGCAGGCGTGCCGGCCGGCGCGGAGATGCCATACCAAGACACTGGGTCCACATTTGGAAATCCCACTTCCGCCATGGTGGGTACATCAGGTGCCATCGGTTCACGTTGTGGACTTGTCACCGCCAACGCACGCAGTCTTCCGGTCTTGACATGCGGCAGGCTCGATACCAAACCACCGAAAATCATCTGCGCATCACCCGCCAGGACTGCGGTGGCCGCCGGGCTCGAGCCCTTGTAGGGAATATGGACGATATCCATGCCCGCCGCGATGCGAAACAATTCGGCGGCAAGATGGAGCGGCGTGCCATTGCCCGCGGTGGCGTAATTGATCGTTCCCGGTTTCGCCTTCGCCAGCGCGACCAGCTCCTGAACACTGCGAGCGGGAAGGGACGGGTGAACGACGAGGATCTGATAACCCTTGGCGATCAAGCCGATATGCGCAAAGCTGTTGATCGGATCGTAAGGGACCTTGGCAAGAGCGGGCGTCATCGCCAGCGGCCCGGAAAACGCGAGCAACAATGTGTAACCGTCGGGCGCCGCTTTTGCGACCGCATCCGTCCCCACATTGCCGCCGGCGCCACCACGATTCTCGACCACCACCTGCTGACCCAGGGCAGTGGAAAGATTCTGCGCGA
>CAMDRJ010000062.1 GCA_945906755.1 Klebsiella pneumoniae
CGACGCGGTGATCATTTTCGACAATGCGTTTATCGCCTGGGAAAATGTGCTGGTCTATCGCGATATCGAAAAAGCCAAGCGGCTCTATGCGGCATCGGGCTTCATGAACCGCTACAACCTGCAAGGCGGCACGCGTCTTGGCGTCAAACTCGATCTCATGTGCGGACTGCTCGCGAAAGGCCTGGCGTCCAACGGCACCGATGATTTTCGCGGTACGCAGGCCGCCTTGGGCGAGGTGATCGCTTGGCGTAATCTGATCTGGGCCCTTACCTCCGCAATGTGCCTCGATCCGCAGACCGGTCCGGGCGGCACGGTGATGCCAAAACTCGAGCACGCCTCAACCGTACGGCTGTTCTCTACAATGGCTTGGCCGCGCGTGAAGGAAATTTTCGAGACGATTCTCGGCGGCTCACCGATCGTCACGCCCTCCAGTTACAAGGATTTCCAAAACGCTGAAATTCGTCCGCTGCTCGATCAGTACTACCGGGGCTCGGACAGCTCGGCCGAACAGCGCGTCAAATTATTCAAGCTGATCTGGGATGCCATCGGCACCGAATTCGGTGGCCGCCATGAAATCTACGAGCGCAACTACTCGGGCAATCATGAGCAGATGCGCCTCGATACCCTTACGTTTGCCAAGCAGCGCGGCATCATGGATGAATGCACCAAGCTCGCCGAGCAGTGCCTCGGTGACTACGATCTGGACGGCTGGAAGGATTCGACCTGGACATTCCATGCCAAGCCTTGAGGCGTTAGATACCATAGGGTGGAAAAGCGCAGCGCATTCCACCGGTGATGCGAAGATTGGGTCCGCTTTGGACTTAGCATCCAATTGAACGCGCTCCGTCACGCCCCCGACTCGCGATTTCTTGCATCGCTTGCCGCGATCGCCTTCATCGGGCCGCTTGCTATTCATCTGTTTCTGCCGGTGCTGCCGGAAGTGCAGAAGGCGTTTCGCATGTCGGCCGCGCTCACCGGCGCCATGTTCAGCGTGACGCTCATGATGGTGGCCTGCTCGACGCTCGTGTATGGATCGCTTTCCGATCGTTATGGCCGCCGCCCGGTGCTGCTATCTGGCCTTGTGTTATTCGTGTTGGGGAGTGCGCTGTCATCGATCGCCACTTCGCCGACCAGCTTGATTGTGGGCCGCGTCTTGCAGGCGATCGGCGCCGGCGCCCCAGCGTCGCTTAGCCGCGCCATTGCCAGTGATGCGTATGGGTCGGACCGACTCGTCAAAGTGTTGGCCTATCTCACGATGGCCTACACCCTCGGCCCGATGTTTGCGCCATCGATCGGCGGCCTGTTGATCGATACCTTCGGTTGGCGGAGCACCTTTTGGTTCGCGCTTGCAGCCGGTGTAATCATCTCGTACAGCGCCTGGCGTTATCTCTACGAAACCCGCGCCGCGGTGAAAACGTCCTTCAGCGTCACCTCGCTACTTGGCGGTTACGTAACGCTGCTAAAGCAGCCGCGGTTTTGCGGCTATGTGTTCCAGACCGGTTTTTCGACCGCGACCTTCATGGCCACGATTACCGCCGCATCCTTCTTGATGCAGGACTACCTAGGTCGCCCGGCCAGCGAATATGGCGTCTATTTCATGATGCTGCCGCTTGGCTTGTTTCTCGGCAATTTCGTCGCGAGCCGCTTAAGTGGGCGAGTGTCGATCGATGTGATGGTGCTCGCCGGGTCGGTCATGATGGCCTCTAGCGTGGCGGTGCAAGCAGGCATCATGCTATGGGGCACCCTCACCCCACTCGTTATTTTTATTCCGTGCGCTGTGCTCACCTTTGCGCAGGGCATCGCGATGCCCAACGGGCAAACCGGCGCGATGCGCCTCGCCAAGAAAGCGGCCGGTACGGCAGCTGGGCTTGGTGTGTTCTGCCAGTCATTCCTCGGTGCAGCGGGCGCACAGACCTATGCATTGCTGGCGAATGGCACGCCGATTCCAATGGTCATTACCATCACCGCCTTTGCATTGCTGACACTGATCTCTGGCGCGATCCCGTTTGCATTGCGGCCCGCCGACGATGACACCAGCTAGCCGGCGCGACCACGAACTTCCCGCGATCGAGCGATCGCGCCCAATCGCGCGATAATGCACTCGAACCGCGGCAGGCCTGGAGAATCAGCAAATGCGCATCGAAGTGATTTGCACCGGCGATGAGGTACTCACCGGCAAAATCGTCAATACCAATTTCAGCCATATCACGCAGCGACTAGAAGATGTCGGGCTCGCCGTCGAGTGGGAAACCACCGTCGGTGACGATCGCGCCAACCTACTGCTCGCGTTTCAGCAGGCCGGTCAGCGCGCCGATGCGGTCATCGTCAATGGCGGCCTCGGACCGACCGTCGATGATCTCTCGCAGGAAATCGCCGCGCAGGCCGCCGGCGTCGATCTCGCGCTCAATGAATCATGGCTTGCGACGATGGAGGAATTTTTTCGTCTGCGTAGTCGCGTGATGCCGCCCAATAATCGCAAGCAGGCGATGCTGCCGGCCACCGCCGAGGTGCTGGACAATCCGATCGGCACCGCTTGCGGTTTCGCGGTCAACATCGGCAAGGCCCGCTTCTACTTCACGCCCGGTGTGCCGCGCGAAATGCGCCGCATGCTGGATGATCAAATCATTCCACGCCTGCTCGCCAAGAGCGGCTTACAGACGGCGATCTTTCTCAAGCGGTTTCACTCGTATGGACTCGGTGAATCGCATGTCGACACGATGCTGGATGGCCTGGAAGCCATGGTCCCCGATGGCAGCTTGAAGCTTGGCTTTCGCGCGCACTATCCGCAGCTTGAGACGAAACTCACCGTGCGCGGCAAAGACATGACCGATATCCGCGCCAAACTCGCCCCGGTCGAGGCGGAGGTCAGGAAGCGCCTCGGTAATTTCATTCTCGCCGAAGATGATCAAACGCTCGAACGCGTGCTCCTCGATGCGCTTGCCGTCAATCAATCTTCGTTGACCCTGGTCGAAACATTTACCAGCGGCCAGATGGTGGGCCGGCTGTTGCATCAGCCCGGCGCCGAGGCGCGCATTCGGCGCGGCATCGTCGCGCTCGATCTCGAGCAACTTTGTACCGCGGTGGGCTTGGCACCTAATGCACTGGCTGCGGGGATTACCCGCGAAGGGGCCGAAGCCGTTGCACGTGCGGCGCGTCAGCATACCGGGTCCACCCATGCTCTCGCGGTGTTGATCGACCTCGACCAAGGCAGCGATCGTATCGATTTCGGCGGCACCATTTGTCTTGCGATCGCGACCGCGAGCGAAGTCGTGTCACGCCGCAGCCGCCTCGTCGGCGGGCGCGATTGGGTGCGGCTTGGCGCAGCCGAACTGGGGCTCGATTGCCTGCGTCGCTATCTTGCCGGCCTACCGGTTGTTGAGCGCATCGATTTTGAGAAGGTGGAAACGCAGACGCTGAGCGAGCCGGCTCGTCCTGCTCAATAAGGAGACTTCCGATGCCATACCTATCACGTATTCTGCTTGCAGCCGCCCTGCTCGGGACCTCGCTTGCCGCCATCGCACAGACCTATCCGACCGGGCCGGTCAGGATCGTGGTGCCATCCGCCCCTGGCACGCAGTCCGACTTGGTGGCCCGTGCGATTGCACAGCGCTTAGCGCCAGTACTGGGTCAACCGGTGCTGGTCGACAATCGTCCCGGTGCCGATGGCATGCTCGCGGTCGAAGCGATCGTCAATGCACCGGCCGATGGTTTGACGCTGGCCAATGTGCAATCCGGATCGCTGACACTCGCCCCGACGCTCTATCCTGATCGCGTGCGCTACGACCCGGAGCGCGACCTCGCGGCGATCACCCATACGGTGCGCGCGACCTTCATCCTCACCGTCAACAGCCAGTTACCCGTGAAGAACATCAAGGAGCTGGTCGCCCATACCAAAGCCAACCCTCGCACCGGCGCGATCGGTCATATGCCCGGTGTCGCGTACTTGGGCGCGCTGGTGGCCAAGAGCGTCACGCAGGCCGATGTCGAGTTGATTGCCTACAAAGGGCAACCGGCGATCTGGACCGATCTGCTTGGCGGCAGAATTCATGGTGGCATCGAACCATTAGGCGGTGCGTTCAATCAGATTCGCGCCGGCAAGCTGCGCGCGATTGCGCTGCTTGGCAGCGCGCGGTCGGCATTGATCCCCGATGTGCAAACCGGTACGGAACAAGGCTTTCCCGGTTTGGAGGTCGATGCATGGAATGCGCTCTTCGCGCGCGCCGGTACGCCACCTGCGATCATCGAGCGACTGCATCGTGAAGTGGTGCGGATTCTGTCGGCACCGGAATTGCGGGAAACGATGCTCGCGCAGGGCATGGAACTGGAAACCAGCGATCCAGCCACCCTGGCCCAACGCGTTCGCACCGATCGCGCGAAGTGGGCGAGGCTCGTCAAAGAATTCAACGTCAAAGCGGAGAACTAAATGAAAGTCGGATTTATCGGGTTGGGACTCATGGGCTCATCGATGGCGCTCAATCTGCGCAAAGCGGGCTACGCGGTCACGGTGAGCGATTTACGGCGCGACGCCGCGACGGCACATCTTGCCGCCGGCTGCACCTGGGCCGATGACGCGAAGAAAACCGCCGAAGCGTCCGATGTGGTGTTCACCTCGCTACCCGGTCCGAAGGAAGTGGAGGCGGTCGCGCTCGCACCCAATGGACTCCTGGCCGGCATGAAAAAGGGCATGGCGTATTTTGATCTGTCGACCAATTCGCCGACGGTGGTGCGCCGCTTGCATGCGCTGTTTGAAAAGGAAGGACGCGCGCTGCTCGACTCACCGGTAAGCGGCGGACCAAGCGGCGCCAAAAGCGGCAAGCTCGCGCTGTGGATTGGCGGCGATCGCGCGGTGTTCGATGCGCACAAGAAAGTGCTCGATGCGATTGGCGATCAGGTGGCCTACATCGGGCCGATCGGCGCGGGCTCGGTCGCCAAGCTCGTCCACAACATGGCAGGTTATGCGGTGCAGACGGCCTTAGCGGAAGTCTTCACGCTAGGCGTGAAAGCAGGCGTTGATCCGCTACCATTGTTCGCAGCGGTAAGGCAAGGCGCGATTGGCCGCGCGCGCACGTTTGATCGGCTTGGCGATCAGTTCCTGCCCGGGAAATTCGAGGTGCCGTCCTTCGCGCTCAAGCTCGCGCATAAGGACGTGACGCTCGCCACCGAACTCGCGCGTGAGATCGGCGTGCCGATGCGGCTTGCCGCGCTGGTGCACGCCGAGATGACCGAAGGCATGAATCGCGGCTGGGCCAATTGGGATTCGCGTTCGCCAATGCAGTTGCAAACCGAACGCGCGGGCGTGAAGATCGCAGCGCCGGTTGAAGAGATCAAGAAGATTCTGGATAAGGGATAGCCAGACGTTGCGGTGGATTGCGCGCTGCTTATCCACCCTACCGGACTACGTTCCGTACATCAACAATCGTGCATGTTGTAGGTAGGGCGGAAAAGCAATGCGCATTCCGCCGTTATCGTTGAGCCACACCGCATTAGCACCGACGATATGCGCCCCACTAGCCGGCATCCTATGCAACCGCCTTGATCAACGGCGCATTCTTATCGAGGATGCGCAGGATCTCATCCCGGCTCACATCGGGCGTTTCAAACAACACTCGATGAATGCCTGCATCGCGATACGGCATGAGCTTTTCGCGATCGGGCGGTGCCGCAAAGACCGTAATCGGTAGCGACGCCGGATCACGCCCCGCTGCAGTCGCCGCAGCATGCAATCGCGCGACCGCGGTCTTTGGCTCCCAACCATAGCGCGGCCTTGGAAACCAACCATTGCCATAGTCGACGACGCGCTTGATCGTATGATCGGACTCGCCACCGATCAACACCGGCGGATGCGGTCGTTGCTTTGGCTTCGGGAATTGCCACACCGGATCGAAATTGACGAACTCGCCGTGAAATGACGCTTCTTCCTGGGTCCACAACGCCTTCATCGCGAGTACGCGTTCGCGCATCAGCTTGAACCGCGTTTCATACTTTGCGCCGTGATTTTCCATCTCATCGACGTTCCAGCCGCCGCCGACCGCCAAGGTAAAGCGTCCGTTAGAGAGCTGATCAAGGCTGGCCACCGATTTCGCGGTGACGATAGGCTCTCGCTGCGGCATTAGCGCGATGCCGGTGCCGATTTTCAGCTTGCGGGTGGCCGCCGCCGCAAACGACAGCGCCACGAACGGGTCATGCGTATGACTGTATTTCTTCGGTAACGGCTCACCGCCCGGAAAAGGCGTTTTGCGGCTGGTCGGAATATGCGTGTGCTCGCAGACAAACAGCGCATCGTATCCACGCTCTTCGAGCGCACGCGCCAGCTCAGCGATATCGATGCCGTAATCAGTCGGGAAGTAATAGACGCCTGCGAGCATGGTGTGTCTCCGAACGTTGCAGTGATCAGTTGGAAGTCTCTGAGAATCCTAGTATGCCTTGCAATCTTAGCTGCGATGAGCGCGGCGCGTGGCCGAGAAGCACGACACGGATGGGCGTGATGAACCCGCGACTGCATGGATATGGACTGCTACATTTTTGATGACTAACCGTCGGCGACACGGCAACCCTCGACGAGACCTGGAGCCCTCACCATGCGCAACTTCTCCCTGCTGCCTTGCATCCTAGCGTTCGCTCCGGTGCTTGTTCAAGCGGCGACCGTCGACCCCAAAGCGCTGGCCCGCTTTGATGTCACCTACGCTCGCTGTGAGACACAGATGCCACGGCTGCGCGGACATCGCGATGCCACCTACCTTGGTATGTGGTCGCCCAAGGTGCACGACAAGGTGCGCGGCCAGCTCGTCTCCGCGCGCAATGGCGCGGCCTACTCGACCGAGCGCCAGCGCATCACACAAGCGGCCGCCAAACACACGGCAGGCAACGCAGCGATCCCGCGGGCCGACGAAGATGAATGCAAGACCTTGCTGGAAGAAGTGCAGCGCATCACTAGCGCGAAGAAATAGTTCGTACCGCGCCTCCCGCCGCATGCCCCGCTGCGAGAGTCTTACCCGTTCAGTTGAACGTCCTGGTCAAATCATCGAACAACTCATCGACCGCATAACGGCGCGGAATCAAGCGTTGCTGATGCACATAGTCGATGACGATCTCCAGGTTACGTCGATTCGCCTCCACCCCGAACGGATTGGTATCGACTTCCCCCGCTTTGGGTAGGCCGGCCGCGCGCTTGCTGTCTTTGAGCATCCGATAGATTTCCCGCACCACGTCCGGATGCGTTTTGGAGTAGGTATCGCGCACCACCACCATATGATTGATCTGCAGCGCATTGTTCTTTTCACGCCATTCGCGTGCCGCCGCTTCCGGATCGGGAAACACCGTCTTCAGGCGCGGATCGTTTGGCAATCGATCGCCAACCACCGCCGCGTCGATTTCGCCTGCCAGCAGCATGTTCACGAGGTCCTTGCCTTCAGGGGCACGTTGCACGGTGGGCGGATCGCGGAACTCAGCGACATGCGCTTCCTCAAAGGTGACCCATTTAACCGAATCGACATCGAAGCCAAAGCCATTGGCGAGAATGCCGCGCAGCCAGGTTACCGTGGTGACCGAGTAGGATCGTATGCCAATGCGCTTGCCATTGAGATCGCGCGGCCCGATGACACCGCGCTCGGCGTTGTAGACGAGGTAGGGATGCTGAAAACGCCCCATCACCACCGTCGGCATCAACACGAACGGTTTGCCGTGCGCCTTGGCCATGAGGAACGTCACGATCGCCAGCTCCGCACAGTCGAATTCAAAATCGCGCACCACCCGCTTAAACGCGGTGGCGGGCGCCTTGACGTCGGGATAGTCAAGCGCGACCTTTGGTGAGCGGATCTCGCCCTTCTTCAGCGCGGCGGTAACCGCATAATCGCCAAGCAGCATGCGTAATCGAACGGCTTCTGACTCATTCATTCTCGTTGACCTTGTTGGTTAGGGAAACGCTGATTAAGCTATCTTGCGCAATCAGCGTGACCATATTTTTCGGGGAGTTACGAGGGGCAATGGAGGGGTTGGGGCCCCTTCATCCCCAACAAGCCCCCTTTTTCAGTTATTCCTTAGGGAAACGCTTGGGCCGCTCGGGCAGTCTGCGAGCGCGCCGCCCTCCGGCAGTCCCAAGTGTAAGAGATGTAACCACTCTTGACCGGGCGATGCCCCTTCTGGAATCCTAGCCGCCTCATCTTATGGAGCGATTCATGAAATTTGGATTCATCACCGCTGCACTGACGGCCGCACTACTGACCGGCACATCGGCCTATGCCACCGGCATGGCCACCTGCGATTCGGGCCCGCGCGAGTCCTGGCAATCGCAGGAGAAACTGGAAAAAATGCTGCTCGATCGCGGCTGGAAAATCCGGCGTATCAAGGAAGACGGCGGTTGCTTCGAGGTGTACGCCTTTGACGAAAAAGGCGAACGGGTCGAAGCCTACTTTCATCCGAAGACCCTGAATCTCGTCCCGACCAGCCGGTATCCACGGAAGTCATAGTGAATGGCGCTCTGCGTCCCACCGTGAAGGTGTGGGACGCCTTGGTGCGCATTGCCCACTGGTCGCTGGTCGCATCGGTGATCGCCGCATGGCTGACCCGGCATACCGATAGTCCCTGGCATGTATGGCTCGGCTATGCAACGCTGGTGATCATCTCGCTACTTTTGGTTTGGGGATTTGTCGGATCGTCGCACGCGCGGTTCAGCGATTTTGTGCGCGGCCCGACCGCGACCTTGAACTACACCAAGGCAGTCATCGCGCATCGCGAGCCGCGCCACCTTGGGCACAACCCGCTCGGTGCTTGGATGATCGTGGCACTCATCGCGACAGTCACGCTCCTTGGCCTCACCGGGTGGCTAGGGACCACCGACGCCTATTGGGGCATCGCATGGGTTGCCGAGGCGCATGAAGCCCTCTCGGACGCCTTGCTCGCGCTCATCGCCTTGCATGTGGCGGGCGTGGTGTTCTCATCGCTGCGGCATCGCGAAAATCTCGTGAAGGCTATGATCACCGGACAGAAGTCCGTGACCGGTCACGCAACCGAGGGAGATACCCATGCCACGAGTAAGAGAAATTGAGGATGCCGGCAGTAATCCAACGCTGAAAACGATCTTCGAAAAAGAGCGCGCTGCCTTTGGCGATCTGCTGAACCCGACCAAGGTGATGGCGCACTGCCCGCCGATTCTGCAGGCGGCCAAGGCGCTTGGCGCATCGATCGAACAATCCGGACAATTACCAAAGGGCCTACCCGCGCTCATCTACCTGCGCGTCGCGACGATCAACGGCTGCCCATTCTGAGTCGACATCAATTCCGTCCGTGTGATGGAAGATGGCGGTGAAGCGAAGTTGGCGGCGGTTTCAACCTGGCGCGATAGCAAGCTCTTCAGTGCCGCGGAACGCATCGCGCTCGAATATGCCGAACGAATCACTTACACCGATCAAACGGTGGACGATGCGTTCTTCGCCCAGGTGAAGCAGCATTTCAACGAAGCACAAATCGTCGAATTGACGGCTGCGATCGCACTCGAGAATTTCCGCAGCAAATTCAATCCGACGCTTGGCGTTGCATCGCAGGGGTTCTGTCTGCTGCAGAGGCGGTGAGAGGGGAGCAGGGAAAAAACTCTGTCATCCGTTACAGCACCGTAGGGTGGAATAGCGTAGCGCATTCCACCGACGATTCGATTTGCCGATTTAATTGCACTCATCTGCCGCAAAGTTAACGGCGGAAATTTTCTGTCCGTGAAAGTCGCTCTCGGTGGCATGCACTGCGTTTTTCCACCCTACCCTTCCCCCTTCACTGGCGCACGCCGTCAGGCGTCCGCCAAAAACCCTCTGCCCGCCGCCAACGCCGCTGCGGTTTTCATCGCGGCGAGGATGCTGTAGTGCTGCGCCACGCCCTTGCCGGCGATATCGAACGCCGAGCCGTGCGGGACGTTCACCATCACATACGGCAAGCCCATATAGATCGTGCAGGCGCCTTCGAAGGCGGCGGTCTTGACGGCCACTTGCCCCTGATCGTGATACATCGTGACCACCGCATCGTAGCGGCGATCGAGCACCATGCGAAACACCGAATCCGGTGAGATCGGCCCGGTCGCCTCGATACCGAGGCGCTTTGCCTCGGCGACGGCCGGCGCCACTTCCTCGCGATCTTCTTCGAACATCGCGTGCGGATTGAGTCCGGCGACCGCGATGCGCGGCTTTGGTAATCCCCAGCGCTTCATGTTTTCATCGAGCATGCGAATGACGTGCACGATGCGATCGGTCTTCACCGTCGATACGATATCGCGGATACGAATGTGTTCGGTGATCGGCACCACGCGCAAGGCACCGCTTACCCGAAACATGAAGGTACCAGCCGGTTGCAGATCGTCGATATCCTTCACCACCCCACCCAGCTTCAGCGAATCGCTATCGACCGGCGCCAGCACCAAGCCATTGATGCGTCCACTTGAACCAAGCGTCTCGCCCAGGCGAATCCATTCGACCACCGCTTGGCCTGATTTGGCCGAGGCTTTGCCCACGGTGTAGTCGTCCGCCTGCAGCGTACCCGGGTCGAGCACGCCAATCGCGTCTTCCCGAATCGGCGAGTCCGGCGAATCGATTCGCACGACCTTGCGGTTGATGCGACAGACTTTCAGCGCCCGCTCGACCGCGTTTGCATCGCCGATCAAAATCGGCTTACAGACGGTGGATAACTCAGGTGCCACGACCGTCTTCACACAGACTTCCGGACCGATCCCGGCCGGGTCACCGATCATCGCGGCAATAATGGGCAGCTTGTTCATAGCGCTTTCTGGAAAGGTGTCAGTTCAGGAAAAACTCTTCGATCAGGCGATTGAAGCGATCCTTCTTTTCGATCTGCGTCCAGTGGCCGCATTGCCCAAACACATGCAACTCGCTGTTGGCGATCATGTTGTGGGCCATCAGGCTGCTCTCCAAGGGGACGATGCGGTCATCGCGCCCATGCACGATCAATACCCGATGCGGAATCGCGCGAATCGCTTCATCCGGGGTGCGTAGCGCCTGAATATGTCGCGCCCGCGGGGCCTGGAACAGTTGCGAATACGACTCATGGAAGCCCGGCCGGATGCTCGCCTCATAACGTGAACGGATGAGATCGTCGGTCATGAACGACGCATCATAGGCGAATGTCTGCACCATTTTCCGCATGTTCTCGACCGACGGCTCATAGCCCCAAACCGCATCGAGTTCAGGCGTTAAGCGAAAGTTGGTCCCGGCCGCCCCCATCAGCACGAACTTGTTGACACGGTCCGGATGCCGCGCCGCAAAGGCCAGCGTTAATCCGCCACCGAACGAATTGCCGACGAAGTGCGCCTTCTTGATGCCAAGCGCATCGAGAAATCCAAGCAGATGCTTCACCCAGAAATCGAGGTTGTAAGTGGTACCGGGCTTGCGTTCGGTGTAGCCGAAACCTGCGACATCGGGCGCCAGCACGCGAAAACGCTTCGACAGCGGCGGGATCGTGAAACGCCAATTCGCATAGCCGGTCACCCCGGGGCCTGAGCCATGGACCAGCACAAGCGGTTCGCCTTCACCGGCTTCGAGATAATTGGTTGCGATGCCGGCGGCAACGACGTTCTTGCCGATTTCCGGGTCAATGGTTGCCACGGCGATCTCCTAAGGAAACGCTGATTACGCTATCCCGCGCAATCAGCGTGCTCATGTTTTCGGGGAGTTACGAGGGGGCGAGCCCCCTTGTTCAATTGTTACCTAGATCACGAAAGTGAGATTGCCCATCGGGATATCGTTGTTGACCAGGAACACGCGCTTCTCCCTGATCTTCAATTGCCCGTTGTCGCGCGCGAGCACATGCTTCATGCGGCCGATCCATTCGGTCTGGCGTTCGAGGCGCACTTCGCCCAACACGAACCGAGAAGTGACCGCACCGCCTGTTTGCGCATCGAAATCCTGCAAGCACACATTGGATACGGTACGAATGAGACGCGACCGTGGATTCTGCGAATGAGCATGCTTGGTCTTCAGGCGAAACAGACGCTCTTCGAGCCGATCGCGATCGTCGTAAATCAATGATACTTGCCGCATCGGGTCGATATCATCGTTATTGCAAGGCACCCAGTAGAGGACGTCCTTGGTCCACAACGCCAGCCACTCATCAAAGGCATGCGCGTCCGCCAACTCCGCCTCGCGATACAACAGATCCTCGACTTCCCTGATCAACGCCAAACGCTCAATTGAATACACAGTCTCGCCCTATCAAAACTAGTCGGCCGACATCATTTCGCGCCAGCGCTTGAACTGACCGCGCTGCGGAACTTCGTCGGTGATGCGGCCCACGATCGAGCCGTCCGGTTCGCGTTCTTCGCGATTCAATCCGCGTGACAAATCGATCCAACCGTCCAGTTGCGCCATCATGCCGCGTTGCGCGCGCTCGAAGATCTCCGCGTCATCCGGGGAGCCCGCGCCCGCCGGGCCATAAAACGATTCATGCTGGCGGATGCGCACCGCGTTCATTTCATCGCTCACACCACCCAAAAGCACCGGGAACATGATGACCTCGGTTTCATCGGGTGCGATGGGATTCATGATGCGAATTTGATTATTGATGAGTTGCATATTCGGGAACACGCCGACATGCGGATCACCCGCCAGCGCAATCAAAAGCTTCGCGCGCTCATCCCCATAGCGCTTCTGCATCGCTTCCATATAGGCCTCGCCGCCCGGCACGCTACGCAAAAATTTCGTGTACACATCGTAATGCGAGAGGCGTTGCGCGGTGAGATCCAACATGGCGTGGCCGTTGCCCAGATCGCGCGTACGGCTGGCGGCCTTGTCATCGAACGGATCGTCGCGATGGGTCGCGCCCATGCCGGAGTCTTGCTTGCGCTGCCATGCGGCAATCACCGAGGCATGCACAAAATTGGGATGATAACCATCCATCCCCACCAGCTTCCAATTGCCGCGATACACCGTCTTATGGGAGCCGGCGTCAACCGCGAGTTCACCAATTGGGGAGGCCTCCACCATCAGATCAATCATCGCCGCGGCATTGCCCAAATGTTCGCGCAGGGTCGGACCAGTGGTGGCAAGACTTGCAAACACGAAGCCGCGATAGATCTCCATGCGCGCGGCCGGCGTGAGACCCATGGCCTCCTGATTGAAATCCGGCCCATAGGCTTCACGTTGCGTCACTTCAACGAGCTTGCCAACCGTGTCATAGATCCAACCGTGATACCAGCAGCGCAGGAACTTGGTGTTTCCCGACTCCACTTCGCACACCGCCGCACCGCGATGCCGGCAGCGATTCATGAAGACGCGCACCGCGTCGTCGCGACCGCGAATCATGATGACCGGCTGCCGGCCCATCTTGCGCACCCGAAAATCGCCCGGCGTCGCGACTTCGCTCACATGACCGATGTAGAGCCAGCCACGACTGAAGATGCGCTCCATTTCAATTTCGTACACCGTGGTATCAGTGTACGCGCGGGAATGCACCCGGGTGCCCTCGTAGAGGAGCGCAATCTCAGCAGCGTTCGGCGTTACACTTGAATTCGATTGATAGCGGATCATTCTATCGGCCTTGTACAGGAGCCATCGGCGGGTAGCTATGGTGGCATCCGCGCCAAGCCGGTGTCAATGACCGCAACGCTCGATTATTTCACCACCGGCAATCGCGCGTTCGACGCGCCAGCACCGACCGCCGCCGTCTCCCGAAACGCCGATACACACACGTGGAGGTTACGGCAACACCCCATTCCAGGATGCGCGCGTCGCCCCGGATGGTTCAGATTCTGATCACGACACGCGCTAGCCCTTTAGCGCAGCCCGAAAAACGACAAGAGCGCAACAACAATGACAATCACGCCGACGATGTAGACGATATTGCTCACGAGCTGCTCCTTAAGAGGGGCCAAAGGAAGGGATCGCGATGTCCCTTCGGATTGGCTAATTCCCGATCGATGATGGCCTTCGCCGAGAAACTCAGAGGCCGGTCTTGTCTTTGCTGAACCACGCATCGGACGCTTTGCTTTCCCACGCAGTGAGTTGCTTTTCGGCTTCGTCCTTGGCTACGCCGTAGCGCTCCTGGATCTTGCCGGCAAGCTGGTCGCGACGGCCATCGATTATGTCGAGGTCGTCATCAGTGAGCTTGCCCCATTGCTCCTTGGCCTTGCCGGTGACTTGTTTCCAGTTGCCTTGAATGCGATCCCAGTTCATGTGAATTTCCTTCGGTTGTACGTTGAGAAATGATGAGCGCGAGCTCGTTTGACGGGTCAGGGGCGAACAACGATCTGGTTCTTGACTGCCTTCACGCCATTCGTTCTCCAGGCGATCGACTCGGCGGTGCTTTTCTCGGTGTTGTTCTTGGCGAACCCCGTTAGCATGACGGTGCCATTGAGCGTCCCGACGCCGATGCTGGTCGCATCGACTTCCTTGTTGCCGACGTACCGGCCTTTGACCGCGCTGGTAATGGCCGTGTCGTCCACATACGCGCCAACGGTTTCCTGACCGCGCGTGACGGCGCAACCGGCGGTGGTAAGCAGAATGGCTGCGGCAACGGCCGCCAGTGTAATGCGTGTGTTCATAGTGAATCTCCAGTAAAGATTGATGTGTGGTCGGAATTGACCGGATGGTGATAAGCCCCACCAACCATGGGCAGAGGCCCTTGCGGGGCCTCGGACTGCGAACTGGTCATCCAGCTCATCGGCGGGCGCCGGCTCATCGCGTTCCGTTCCGGCCATCCGGTTCCGGGCGCAAGTCAGCGTTCGTCCTCATGTGAGCAGGCTGCGCTTTGCATTGCTGGTGCGTCTGTTCGCTGTCGAACCAACCTCAAATTTCGCTCAGGCGAGGTTCTGCGCGAATTCGACGGCAGATCGACCCACGCAGACTTATGCCGTTCTATGTCCTCTACCGCACAGACCGCCGGCTGATCAACTCCGAAGATTGATCGCTAACTATCGCGAAAATAGACCCCGATCCGACTGCACGGGGTGGCAATCTGATGATCACTCGACCATCGTTCCCGATGCTGTAATGCCACTGACGAAATCCGTCCATGCGAGAAACAGAAAGCAATCCCATCCGTGCCGGCCTCATATGATGGTCGCCGAATCCGAGATTCTTAACGCGAGCATCTTGATCGTCGATGCTATGGACGTCGATGTACGTTTGCTTGGGCAGATGCTCGGTGCCGCCGGCTACACCGTCGTTGCCTCGACCATGAATCCGCAAGAGGTCTGTGCGCTGCATCGCAAGCACCGCTATGACCTGATTCTGCTCGACCTGCAGATGCCTGGCGTGGACGAATTCGAGGTCATCGAAGCCCTGAAGACCAATGCGGCGAACCCCTACCTTCCGGTCCTGGTGATCGCCACCCAGCCCGCGCACAAACTGCGCGCCTTGCAGGCCGGCGCAACGGATTTCATCAGCAAACCGTTCGATCTAGTCGAAGTGATGGCGCGCGTTCACAACATGCTCGAAGTCCGGCTGCTGTACAAGCAGCTCGAGAACTTCAACAAGGTGCTGGAAGAGACGGTGCAGGAACGGACCGTCCAACTGCAAGAAAGCGAAGCCCGCTTCCGAAGCCTGACTGAATTGGCTTGCGACTGGTACTGGGAGCAGGACGAGCACGGCCGCTTCACCACGATTTCTGGCCCAGTCCTTGAGATGCTTGGCATCGGCGCCGACGCGTCGGTCCAACTGACACGCGACGTCCAGGCGACCGGTTGGAATGAGACCGAGCGAGCAACGCTTCAGGCGAAGATTGCCGCGCGGGAGCCATTCCTGGATTTTGTCTTTAGCCGCGTGCATCCCGATGCATCGAAACATAAGTATCAGGTGAGCGGGGAGCCGATGTTCAACCGGGCCTGTCGCTTCATCGGTTACCGCGGAATCGGCGTAGAGCTTACGGCAGGGCGCGATTGAATGCACCCGGGTAAATCATGAAATCGCTCGTGGCGGAACTGAAACCGCAATTGATGCATCTCGCCGCGTTCTCGTTTGTCATTAACCTCTTGTATCTGGTGCCGGCGATCTTCACGTTGCAGGTGTTCGACCGCGTCATCCCAAGCAATAGCGGCGAGACGCTCGCGTTACTGCTCACCGGGGTGGGCGTCGCGCTAGCTATCTTGCTGGCCCTCGACTATGCGCGACTACGACTGCAGCACGTGACCGGCAACATCATCGATGAGCGGCTCTCCCCGCCCGTCGTTCGTACCATCGTCAAAGTCACCGCCCTCGCGCCGCAGGCGGTGCGCTCAGATGCGATCCGCGATGTGGGTCTGCTACGTAACTTCTTCTCCGCCAACGGCGTCACCGCCGTGTTCGATGCCCCATGGGTCATCGTGTACGTTGGCGTCATCTGGCTCTTCCATCCCATGCTGGGCGTGGGCGCCGCCGGTTGCGCCGCACTGATGCTCGGGCTCGCCTGGCTCAACGATAAGTCCACACGGGGCGCACTCGACAACCTGCAAAGCGAAGGCCTGCGTGCTTCGCGCTACGTCGAAGGATCGCTGCGCAATGCCGAAATCCTCCAGGCCATGGGCATGACCGAGCGGCTGCTCGACCGGTGGCGCAAGCTCCAAGACGAGCTCCTCGCTATGCAAACCCGCGCCACGCGTGCAAGCGTCGCCTTTATCGCCATCACCAAGTTTGTCCGCCAAGCGATTTAAGTGGTGATGCTGTCGATCGGTGCTTACCTGGTGCTCACCCAACAAGCATCCGCCGGCGTAATGATCGCCACCACGATCCTGCTAGGCCGCGCGGTGCAGCCGGTGGAACAGTTGGTGGGAAGTTGGCGCACGTTAAGTGATGCGCGCGGCGCGTACCGCCGCCTGCTGGAACTCGCGAAGTACTTTGACACCGGCAAGGTGCGGCTTGCTTTACCGCGTCCGGACGGTCAGCTCATCGTTGACGGCGTTTCGTTTCGCCCGCCGCAATCAGACAGAATGGTGCTCTCCGGCGTTTCGCTCGAACTCGAACCGGGCGAAGCGCTCGCCATCATCGGGCCCAGCGCGGCGGGCAAGTCCACCCTGGCGCGGCTCCTGACCGGCATTTGGCTGCCAAGCGCTGGCAAGGTGCGGCTCGATGGCGTGGATGTGTCCGACTGGCCGCGTGAAGAACTCGGGCCGTGGATCGGCTACGTGCCACAGGATGTGGAATTGTTCGACGGCACGGTCGGTGAAAACATCGGCCGGCTCAATGAACTGGACCCAAAGGCGATCATCAAAGCCGCCAAGCGCGCCAACGCCCACGAATTGATCGTGCGATTGCCGCAGGGCTACGACACGCCGGTCGGCGATCAGGGCCTGCGCCTGTCGCCCGGTCAGCGCCAACGCATTGCGCTCGCGCGCGCGATGTACGGCGATATCCGGCTGTTGATTCTCGACGAACCCAACGCCAGCCTGGACGCTGACGGCGAGCTGGCGCTGGCGCATGCCTTGCGTGACATTCGCACCGAAGGGGTGACCTCGGTCGTGGTCACGCACCGTCTTTCGTTGATCGCGCACGTCGACAAGATCCTCGTCCTCGAAGGCGGTCGCGTCAAGCACTTCGGCCCGGCAGCAGAGGTGACGAAAGCGCTGCAAAAACCGGCGCTGGCAAAGGCCGCCTGAGGCTGCCCGATCGCAGTCGCCGCCGACCGTGTGGGAAATCGATCCAATGAACCAATTCGATATCGGGAGACCCTCCACATGACGACTACCCACCTCGATAAAAGTGCTCACGCGCTAACCGGTAACGGCAAGCCGCGGTCCAGTAAGGAGCACGCCGCCCGTTTCGTGCGCGCGGGTTGGTGGGTCATCATTGCCGCCGTGCTGCCGCTTGGGCTTTGGCTTACGTTTGCGGCGCTCTCCATGGCGGTCGTCGCGCCGGCGTTCGTGAAGGTGGATCTCAACCGCCGGCCGGTGCAGCACCTCGAAGGTGGCATCGTCCAGTCGGTGTTGGTGCGTGACGGCCAGTTGGTGAAAGCGGGGGATCCGCTTTGCGCTTGAACGCTTCCCCGGCGTTCCACACGTGGCGTGTTTCGACACCACCTTTCACTCTGAGATGCCCGACGTTGCCCGCGTTCTGCCGATCGCGAAGGCGCTGCAAAGTGAGGGCATCCAACGCTATGGCTTTCACGGACTGTCATGCGAATCGATCTTGCATCAACTGGCCAGCGCTCCCTCCATTCGCGTGCCCGCGCGGCTGGTCATCGCGCACCTGGGCAATGGCGTCAGCGTCACTGCCGTCAAGAACGGTAGATCGATCGACACCAGCATGGGCCTCACCCCGACCGGCGGCGTCATGATGGGCACCCGCAGCGGCGATCTCGATCCAGGCCTCCTCGTCTACCTGATGCGAGAGAAGAAATTCGATGCGGCAATGCTCGAGGATCTGGTCGATCACGATGCCGGACTGCAGGGCGTGTCCGGTGTCAGCAGTGATATGCGGCAATTGCGCGCAGCCGCTCCGTCGAACGCGAATGCACGGCTTGCCATACAGATGTTTTGCTATACCTTCCCTTCAGCCAGGCAGGCGGGGCGCTGCTGTTCCACCTGCTGTCACGGCTGTACGAGCACACCAGCGTGATGATTACGACCAACCTCGACTTTGCCGAGTGGTC
>CAMDRJ010000063.1 GCA_945906755.1 Klebsiella pneumoniae
TGGAAGGCCTGAACAACAAGATTCGCGTCATCCAGCGACGCGCATATGGGCTGCGCGACCAAGAATATTTACGACTCAAGATTCTCACTTGCATGCTCCCAGCGCTCTAAAATGACCCAAAATCACCCACTCGAGTTCCTGAAGACCCAAAATTTTTTACTCAACCTCTGCATGCTTGGCCGCGCGTAGTCGGCGTCGCAGTATGCGTCTTGCGGATGCGCGATCGTGCCCGATAACTTGAACACTCCGACCCGGCTCATCATTGCGACGCGCCAAAGCCGATTGGCGCTCTGGCAGGCCTATCATGTGAAGGGTCTGTTGGAGGCATTATATCCAGCGTGCAAGGTCGAGTTGCTACCGATGTCGACGCGCGGTGATGAAGTGCTGGATCGGTCCTTGTCAAAGATCGGCGGCAAGGGGCTCTTCGTCAAGGAACTGGAAGTCGCGCTGCAGGATGGGCGCGCGGACCTGGCGGTGCATTCGGCGAAGGACGTGCCAATGGCGCTGCCTAGCGGTTTCGCGATTGCGGCTATTCCCCTGCGCGAAGACCCGCGTGATGCGTTCATTTCGAATCGTTATGCAACGCCTGCCGCGCTGCCGGATGGTGCAGTGGTTGGCACGGCTAGTCTGCGTCGCGAAGCGCAGCTGCGCGAGCGGTTTCCCCATCTTCGGTTCGTCGCGTTGCGGGGCAATCTTGATACGCGTCTTGCCAAACTCGATGCGGGGGAATGCGATGCCGCGGTGCTCGCGGTCGCCGGATTGGTGCGGCTTGGACTCAAGGCACGTATCCGCAGCGAATTGTCGATCGATGCATCGCTACCGTCGCCAGGTCAGGGAGCGCTCGCGATCGAGGTGGCGACGGTCAATCCGCGCATCGCGCAGTGGATCAGTCGACTCGAAGACGAGACGAGCGCGCTCTGCGTGCGCGCCGAGCGGGCGGTCAGCCTTGGCCTTGGCGGTAGCTGTCAAATTCCACTTGGGGCGCATGCGACGCGCCAGGGTGATCGCCTGCGGATTGCCGGGCTGGTGGCCGCGCCCGATGGCCGGCAGGTGGTGCGCGCCACGCGCGAAGGTCCCGCATCGAATCCGGAGGCGCTCGGCGAACTGCTCGCCATGGATCTCCGCAAAGGCGGCGCGACCGCCATTCTCGATGCATTGGCCGCGGCTTCTTAGCTTGCCGCGCCCATTCGGTCGACCCTGACATGCTGGGCGGTCGCGGCATCCTCGTGACGCGTCCGCGCGCGCAAGCCAGCGGGCTGGTGGCGCAAATTATCGCCGCGGGCGGTGATCCGGTGCTGTTTCCGACGATCGCGATCAATCCAATCGCCGCTCCGGCACCCGTGCAGTCGCTGTTGGCGCGACTCGCTGAGTTTGACCACGTTATTTTTGTCAGTGCTAATGCCGTTCAGTTTGGTCTGGCGCTGGCGCCGGCCACCTGGCCGGACCGTGTCGCCGCAATTGCGGTAGGTCCGGCGACCGCGCAGGCGCTTGAACAAGCAAGGATTCCACGCGTTCTGATGCCCGCCACGCGCTTTGACAGCGAAGGCGTATTGGCGTTGGATTCGCTGCAGCAGTTGCATGGTCGGCGCGTTCTGATCGTGCGGGGTGTGGGCGGCCGCGACTTGCTCGAACGCGTGCTCGCGGAGCGTGGCGCGGCGGTCGACATCGCGGAGGTCTATACACGCCATCATCCGCGCGAAGACGCGGGCCCATTGATCGCGCGCTGGCGCGCCGGCAATATCCACGCGGTGATTTGCACGGCGAGTGAAGCCGCCCGCAACCTGCATGTCTCGCTTGCCACCGATCTGGATTTGCTGGCGCGAACGCCGGTGTTTGTGCCGCATGCGCGCATCGCAGAGTTGGTCCGCACGCTCTACCGGACGGACGTGATTGAAACGGCGACCGGCGATGCGGCGATCGTGCGTGCGCTCGCGTGCTTTTTTGCTAAAGTAGCGCGCTGAGTTATCGCTCAGTCTGTGCAGTCGTGCAGCCAGTCACCCTCTCTTATCGAGCACCGGACGATGTCGGAGTCAGATCGGGAATCGCCCGCCGCACCGCAAGCGGTCGAGCGTAAGCCTTCCCGCCTTTCGCAGCCGGTGGCGATTGCCTTCGGCGTAGCCGCCGCGCTGGTCGTCTTGTTGTGGTTTGCCACCCAGGGTGAACTCAACCGGATGCGCGACGATGTGGCGCGCCGCCTGCAACTCGCCGAGCTGGAAATCCGCGAGGGTCGCATCGCCGGGCGCGAAGCCCAAGAGGGCGTCCGTGATGCCCAAACGCGGCTCGCCACGCTGGAAGGAAAGGTCAGCGAGTCGCACAATCATCAGGTTGCCCTTGAGCAGCTCTATCAGGAACTCTCGCGCGGCCGGGATGAATGGATCGTTGCGGAAATCGAGCAGACCATCGCGCTCGCCTCGCAGCAATTGCAGCTTGCGGGCAATGTGCAAGGCGCTTTGGTGGCATTGCAAACCGCCGATGCGCGGCTGGCGCGCTCTGATCGGCCGCAATTCATCCCGTTGCGCAAGATCATCAACCGCGATATTGATCGGCTGAAAGCGTTGCCGGCGGTGGATCTGGCCGGGCTCACGTTGAAACTCGATGAAGTCACCCATAGCATCGACAAACTCACCTTGCTGGTCGAGGGCCGTCCGCAGCCGATTGCCGAAGGGCAGCCGGCCGAGGACGGGTTTTGGACCAAGCTCACCGGTGTCGTGTGGGGTGAGTTGAAGCAGCTGATTCGCGTGCAGCGGCTCGATGATTCCGATCAAGGCCTGCTATCACCGGAGCAGAGCTATTTTCTGCGTGAAAATCTCAAGCTGCGCTTGATGCACGCACGGCTTGCGCTGATGCAGCGCAATGACACGGTGTTTCGCGCCGACTTGAAGGTCGCCGCCGGATGGGTCAACCGATATTTCGATACACGACAACAGCGCGTCGGGGCGACGCTCGCCACGGTCGAACAACTGGCCGCCACGACCTTGAACATCGATCTGCCCACGCTAGCTGATAGCCTGGGCGCGATTCGCAGTTTCAAGGTCACCACCGACAAGCCCCGCTGAGACTGGACATGCGCGGACTCGTCTGGTTCCTGGTCGTCGCGGCCCTTGCGGTAGGGCTTGCGCTGGTGGCGCGCATGAACGAGGGTTACGTGCTGGTGGTGGCCCCGCCATGGCGCATCGAGGTGTCCCTTGCGCTCGCGCTGATGGCAGTCGTTGCGGCGTTCGCGCTGCTCTATTCGGTGCTTAGGATCGTGCTGCATACGCTGCGCTTGCCTTCGTATGTCGCGGCGTTCAGGCGTCGTCATCGCAGCACGCGTGCGCATGAGGCGCTACGTGGCGCATGGCAGGCTGATCTTGAAGGGCGGTACGGGCGGGCGCATAAGATGGCGGCGCGCGCCTTCGAACTCGACGAGGCGCCCGGAATTGCCGCGCTGATCGCCGCGCGTTCATCGCACTTCCTGCGCGACACCGCAGGGCGCGATGAATGGCTTGCGCGTGCCGCCGGTGCGATGGATGAATCGCGCTATGCGCGGCTCGCGACGCAAGCCGAACTGTTGCTGGACGAGCGCCGCTTCGAGGAGGCGCGCACCATCCTGTTGGACCTGCATAGCACCGGGCCGCGCCATGTTTCGACGCTGCGCATGTTGATGCGGGCCGAGCAGGGCTTGCAGAACTGGGAGGAAGTGCTGCGCCTGATTCGACAGCTCGAGCGGCGCGGCGCACTCTCGGCCGAGTCGGCGCGTCAACTCGCGCTCACCGCGACGGTTGAGAATTTGCGTCTCAAATCGCTCGACGTCGACAGCATTCGCCAATTCTGGCGCGGCGTCGATGACGACGAGAAATTCGAGCCGCGGGTCGCACTGACCGCCGCGCGATTATTCATGCGCCTGGGCGATTGCCGCACCGCCCATACGATCCTCGGCGATGCCATCGCGCATCAGTGGAACAACGAGCTTGTGCTCGCGTTCGGGGAGTGCTTCGATGCCGATGCGCTCGAGCGGCTCGAACTGGCCGAGAGTTGGTTGGCTGCGCATCCGCGCGATGCCTCGTTGTTGCTTACGCTGGGTCGGCTGTGTGTCTATCGAGAGTTATGGGGTAAGGCACAAAGCTATTTCGAAGCGAGCTTGTCGCAGGATGAATCGAAGATGGCCCATGTCGAACTGGCACGGCTGTTGGAGCGTATCGGCAAGCAAGCCGACGCGCATCAGCACTATCGTGCGGCGACGAATGCCGCATTGTCGGCGTAACGCCGCTTCTTACGCCCAGTCGCGCGGACGCAGAAAGTCCGTGTACAGAGCGGCCTCCGGCGTCCCGGGTTCCGGCTGCCAGTTGTAGCGCCAGCGCACGAGCGGTGGCATCGACATCAGGATCGATTCGGTGCGCCCGCCCGATTGCAGTCCGAACAAGGTGCCGCGATCGAAGACCAGATTGAATTCCACATACCGGCCGCGCCGGTAGAGTTGAAAGTCGCGTTCGCGTTCAGTAAACGCATGCGCCTGCCGTTTGGCGATGATCGGTGTGTAGGCCGCCAGAAACGCTTCGCCCACCGCCCGCGTAATCGCAAAGCAACGGTCAAAGCCGCCGTCGACCAGATCATCAAAGAAGACCCCGCCAATGCCGCGCGGCTCATTGCGATGCTTGAGAAAGAAATAGCGATCACACCAGGGCTTGAAGCTTGGATAGAGCGTCGCATCGATGGCATCCAGCGCATTTTTGCAGGTTGCGTGGAAATGGCGGGCGTCTTCCTCGAAGCCGTAATAGGGCGTGAGATCCATGCCGCCACCGAACCACCAGTGACGTTCGCCGTTGGCATCAGGTGAAGTCGCAAAGCAGCGCACGTTCATATGCACGGTTGGGCAATAGGGATTGCGTGGATGCATCACCAGCGACACGCCCATTGCCTCGAAACCGCGGCCGGCCAGTTCCGGTCGTGCCGCGCTTGCGGTGGGCGGCAAGCGATCGCCCTGTACATCCGACAGATTGACGCCGCCGCGCTCGAAAATATTGCCCTCTTCGATGATGGCGCCGGCGCCGCGCCCGCGCAGCGCACCGGTATCGTCGCGCGACCACACATCGTGCTCAAACGCCTTGCCGTCGAGCGCGGCGAGCGTGCTGACGATGCGGGTCTGCAGGCTGGTCAAATACGCGCGAACGGCGTCGATATTGGTGGTCATTGATGATGCACCGCGCGGTGTCCGATGTCGGTACGAAACTGGATGCCATCAATCTGGATCGATTTGATCGCCGCGTAGGCGCTCGCTTGCGCCGCGCGCACCGATTCTCCCAAGGCGGTGACACAGAGCACGCGACCGCCGCTGGTGACCAGGTTGTCCCCTTGGCGGGTCGTGCCGGCATGGAACACATGCACGTCGTCTGTCGTCGTGCGCGCACCGGTGATCACATCACCGGTGCGCGGTGCTTCGGGATAACCCGCGGCCGCCATCACCACGCCAAGCGCGGGACGTCGATCCCATTGCGCCTCGATCCGGTCGAGCCTGCCATCGATCGCGGCCTGGATGAGTAGGGCAAGATCGGATTTGAGCCGCATGAGGATCGGTTGCGCCTCGGGATCACCCAAGCGGCAATTGAATTCCAGGACGCGCGCATGGCCATCCGGATCGATCATCAGCCCGGCGTAGAGAAAGCCGCCATAGGGAATGCCGTCGGCGGTCATGCCGCGCAAGGTGGGCATGATGATCTCGCGCAGCACGCGCGAATGAACTGTGGGCGTGATCACCGGCGCCGGCGAGTAGGCGCCCATGCCGCCGGTATTGGGGCCAGAATCGCCGTCGCGAAGCCGCTTGTGATCCTGGCTGCTTGCCAAGGCGAGGATGTGCTCGCCGTCGGCCATGACGATAAAGCTCGCTTCTTCGCCTTCGAGAAACTCTTCGATCACCACGCGCGCACCGGCATCGCCCATTGTTTGATCGACCAGGAATCGATCGATCGCCGCGTGCGCTTCAGCCACGTTCGTTGCGACCACCACGCCTTTGCCGGCGGCCAGGCCATCGGCTTTCACAACGATCGGCGCGCCTTGCTGGTCGACGTATCGATGCGCTGCAGCAGGATCAGAAAAGGTGCCATAGCGTGCCGTCGGAATGCCGTGGCGCACGAGAAAGCGTTTCGCGAAATCCTTCGAACTTTCCAGTTGTGCGGCCGCCTGCGTCGGACCGAAGATGCGCAAGCCCTTGGCGCGAAAGCGATCGACGATGCCCGCTGCCAGCGGCGCCTCTGGGCCCACCACAGTAAACGCGATGTTCTCGCGCACCGCAAATGCAACGAGTTCACCGAGGTCGGTAATCGGTACGTTGACCAGATGCGGCTCGGCCAGCGTGCCGCCATTGCCTGGCGCGACAAACACTTTTTGCACACCCACGCTTTGTGCGAGTTTCCAGGCCAGTGCGTGTTCGCGCCCGCCGCCACCGATAACGAGGACTTTCATACGATCGTCAGTGCCTGAAATGGCGTACTCCGGTCAACAACATCGCAAGGCCATGCTCATTGGCGGCGGCAATGACTTCTTCATCGCGCAGGCTACCGCCCGGTTGAATGACCGCCTTGGCGCCGGACGCGGCCAATACCTCGACGCCATCCCGAAATGGGAAGAATGCATCGGATGCGACCACCGCCCCGGCAAGTGACAGACCGGCGTTGCCGGCTTTCTGGACTGCAATGCGCGTGCTGTCGACGCGGCTCATCTGTCCGGCGCCGATGCCCAAGGTGCGACGGTTGCCGCAAAAGACGATCGCATTCGATTTGACGTATTTGGCGACCCGCCATGCAAAAAGTAAGTCGGCCAGTTCGTCAGCAGTCGGCGAACGTTTCGTCACGACGCGCAGATCGGCTTCACCCACATTGCGCGCATCGGGCGATTGCACCAAAAACCCGCCGCCCACACGCTTGAAATCCAATCCGGGCATGCCATGATGCAGCGGCACTTCGAGCACGCGAATATTCTGTTTTGCCGCCAGCACCTCGAGCGCGCCAAGATCGAACGCCGGTGCGATGAGGACTTCCACAAATTGCTTGGCGATCGCCCGCGCGAAGTCGGCATCGATGCTGCCATTGCAGGCAATGATGCCGCCGAATGCCGAAGTCGGGTCGGTGGCAAACGCCGCCCTATAGGCCTCTTCGAGAGAGACCGCTGTCGCGACACCGCATGGATTGGCATGTTTTACGATGACACACGCCGGAGCCGCAAATCCTTTGACACATTCCCAGGCGGCATCCGCATCCGCAATATTGTTGTAGGACAGTTCCTTGCCCTGCAACTGGCGATAACGAACCAGGGATCCGGCCGGCGGCAATGCATCGCGATAGAGCGCCGCATGCTGGTGGGGATTCTCGCCGTAACGCAGATCCTGCATCTTGGTGAGTTGCAGGTTGCAGCTCGCCGGAAATTGCGCGGTACTGCCGGTGTCATCGATCGCGCTGAGATAGTTGCTGATTGCACCATCGTAGGCGGCTGTGTGAGCGAAGGCCTGCCGGGCGAGCCGAAAGCGCGTGGCGGCGCAAAGTGAACCGCCGTTCTTCTGCATCTCATCGAGAATCGTTTGGTAGTCGTGCGGATCGGTCACCACCGCGACCCCAGTGTAATTCTTGGCGGCTGCGCGCACCATCGTCGGCCCGCCCACGTCGATGTTTTCGATCGCTTCATCCAGCGCACAGCCGGGTCGCGCCACCGTCTCACCGAACGGGTAGAGATTGACGACCACCAGATCGATCGGTTCGGCACCCGCTTCGCGCAGCGCCGCCATATGCTGCTCATCATCGCGCTTGGCGAGGATGCCCGCATGAATCTTCGGGTGCAGCGTCTTGACGCGACCGTCCAACATCTCCGGATAGCCGGTGTAGAGGGCGACTTCGGTCACCGCGATACCCGCATCAGCGAGCAACTTGGCGGTGCCGCCGGTGGAAAGAATAGCGATGCCCGCCTGCTGCAGCGAACGCGCAAAATCCACCGCGCCTGCCTTGTTGGACACGCTGATCAGTGCTTGCCGAATCTTGATGCGCATGGTGAAACGCGGGGTGTGGATCCCGCTACACCTTGATTCGATACTGCTGGATCTTCTTTCGCAAAGTACCGCGATTCATGCCGAGCATTTCCGCCGCGACCGACTGATTGCCTTCGGCACGGCTAAGCACCGTTTCGAGCAGCGGTTTTTCCACGTTGCCCAAGACCATGTCATAGATCGCGCACGGTTTTGCACCATCCAAATCCTTGAAATACCGATCGAGCGATCGCCGTACGCAATCGCCGATCTCATTTTGCGTCGCATGTCTCATGCCGCGAGCCTCTCCCCCTCTTGCCACTGGCCCGTGGCGCCTATCGCGCCGGCTTGGGTGCCCAGTGTGCGTTTGTTTGCTTGTCCGTCAAAGAACACCACGATCGCCTGATGCTGCGCTTCACAGCTTTCCAGTTGATTGAAGTGTGCCCTAAACGATTCGGTTCCAGGTAGTGCTTTCAAGTACCAGCCGATGTGCTTGCGCGCGATGCGCACGCCTGCCATGCGGCCATAAAATTCGTGCAGCGCGTACAGATGTTGTTCCATCACTTCGCGCATTTCTTCAAGTGTCGGCGCCGGCAACGGCTCCCCGGTCGCAAGATAGTGCGCGACGTTGCCAAATATCCACGGATTACCCTGGGCGCCACGACCGATCATAATGCCATCGGCGTGCGTGACCGCCAGTACGTGCTTGGCATCCTCGGGCGTGTTGATATCGCCATTGGCGATCACCGGCAAATGCGTATTCGCTTTCACCTGCGCGATCGTCTCGTACTCGGCATGGCCCTGAAAGCCGCAGGCACGCGTGCGTCCGTGCAGCGCAAGCAGTGCGATGCCCGACTCTGCAGCAATATGCGCGATGCGCAGCGCGTTCTTGTTCGCCGGATCCCAGCCGGTCCGGTACTTGAGCGTGACGGGCACATCCACGGCCTGCACCACCGCTTCAAGAATGCGTGCGACCAGCATTTCGTTCTGCAGCAACGCCGAGCCCGCCATCGTGTTGCAGACCTTCTTGACCGGGCATCCCATATTAATGTCGATGATCTGCGCGCCCGCCGCGACATTGTGTTGCGCGGCACGCGCCATCATCGCAGGATCGGCGCCGGCAATCTGCACGGCAATCGGGGAGACCTCGCCGTCATGATTGGTGCGCAGCTGTGTCTTCACGCTTTGCCAGGTGAGCTCGTTCGAGGCCACCATCTCGGAGACGGCCAGGCCCGCACCAAATCGTTTGCACAACTGGCGAAAGGGTCGATCAGTGACACCCGCCATTGGCGCAACGAAAAGGGAGTTCTTCAGCACATGGGTGCCGATGCGCATCGCAGATGGGAAGTGGGTTGAAAACGGGACTGGGATTGTATATGGAATGACGCGCGCTGCAACGACATTGCAACAGACGATCCGCGGCCTTCAGTGCGCTCAATATCAGTGGGATGCTCGCACTCGTTGGAGGCACTGCGGGCGATCAATTGCCGCGTGGTCAGGCGCGCTACAGCGTTGTTGCTTTCTGTCAATACTCTGCATAGATCGTATGAACAGATACGCTGATCGCATTGAATTGAAACGGCTGTTTCGCCGCAGATCCCAATGTCTATGGAATCGCGCGGGCGCCTAGCAGCATGCGTCGCGCAAGGAAGGCACGCGCCGCAGGCACGGCGTCGATCGAAGCGAGACCCACGCCGCCAACGATTGACACCAGTGGGCTCGCGGTGGCGAAGAGCCGCGCAAAGAGGTCCGTGATGCGCAGGGTCGCCGCCCGATCGAGGCGACGTTTCTTGCCGAATGCCGTCGCGAACGCCGCTGTGCCCAAAGCATTGGGTGTGGCCGAGCGAATCGCGGCGGCAAGCTGGGCGGCGTCCCGCAGGCCGAGATTCAATCCTTGGCCGGCGACCGGATGCAAGGTCTGTGCGGCGTTGCCGATCGCAATGACGCCCGCGCTGTCGGTGGTGCGCTCGCGTTTCAATACCAGCGGCACGCAGGCCCGCGCACTCACTTCATAGAAGTGCCCACGTCGCTCGCCGAACGTGTTCGCCAAGGCTGCGCAAAACGCATGATCATCGGCGGGCATGCTGGCGGCGCGCCGGCTGCTGGTGGCCCACACAAACGCATAGCGATCACCGAACGGTAGTAACGCGAGCGGGCCCTCGTCGGTAAAGCGCTCATAAGCCACATTGGCGTGCGCCAGCGTGGTGCGCACCGTGCCAAACCATGCCACCTGTTCATAGTCGTGGATCGTTTCGAGTGGGGCGAGCCCGCCGCCGTCGGCCAACACGAGGAGCTGGGTGGCGATGGAAATCGGCTCGCCGTCATTACGAATCGCAACATCGATTTGACCGCCGTTGTGGGTCCAGTGCTCTACCTGGCCGCTCATGTGAAACGGCGCGATCGCGCTGAACGCGCGCTCGTCCAGTTGCGCGGCGTCGACCACCTGTCCAAGCGACGGCAGCTGGTGTTCCCTTGCGCCAAGTACGGTGCGCCCGAACCGGCCGCGCCGGGAGATGTGAATCGTATGGATCGGCGTGCCGGCGCTTTCGTCGATGAGTCCGTGCGCGCGGAGCAGCTCGCCACTCGGTGCAGCGAGTGCGATCGGTCGGACCGGCGCGGCGTTGGCTGCCGGAATTGGCGTTACCACCGCGACTTGCAAAGGGTGATCGCGCAGCATCAGTGCCAATGCGGCGCCCACCACACCGGCGCCCGCGATCACTACGTCATAGCGGGCCGTCATGCGCGCTTTGCAATCGAGTGCGGACTGGGCATGCGGTGCACCGGTCTAGCGCGTGCGATCAATTGGAAGGCGGCCGCTTACCCGCGCATCAATGCTTCAATCTCATCGGCGCGCTTGGGTACTTTTGCGGTGGTGATCTCGCAACCGGTGGCAGTGACCAGCGCGTCGTCTTCAATGCGAACGCCGATGTCCCAGAATTGCTCTGGTACACCGTCGCCTGGACGAATATAGCAACCCGGTTCGACGGTGAGCACCATGCCAGGCACCAGCGGACGCCAATCGCCAGCCTGCTTGTATTCACCCGCATCATGCACATCCAGCCCGAGCCAATGGCCGGTCCGGTGCATGTAGAAGCGGCGATAGTCGCCCGACTCCAACAGACCATCCAGGCTGCCAGTGCATAGCCCAAGGTCGATGAATCCCTGCGCCAGCACTTTCACCGCCGCATCATGCGGTGCGATCCATGGATTGCCGGGCTTGGTCACATCGATGGCCGCCGCCTGTGCTGCGAGCACGAGATCGTAGATCGCGCGCTGCGGACCGGAGAATTTGCCGCTGACTGGAAAGGTGCGCGTGATGTCGGCGGCATACCCGTCGAGCTCGCAACCCGCGTCGATCAGCAACAGGTCGCCGTTTGCCATGCGCCGATTGTTCTCGCGGTAATGCAGGATGCAGGCATTGGGACCGCTTGCGACGATCGGCCAGTAAGCCGGAAATTGCGCGCCGTGGCGGCGAAACTCATGCAAGAGATCCGCCTCGATTTCATATTCCCAGCCATCGGGACGAGCGGCTTGCATCGCGCGAACATGCGCGCCCGCGGAAATATCGGCAGCGCGCTGCATGGTGGCCTGCTCATGCGCGTCTTTGATGAGACGCATTTCATCGAGTGCGCCGCGAATGTCGCGAATATCAAGCGGCGTGGTCACACCGGTGCGCGCGAGCGCGCGGACTTGATTGAGCCATCCCATGACGCGCAAATCCCAGGCGTTGTCGGCGCCCGGTGCATAGAAGAACGTCGGTTGATTGGCGATCAGTTTAGGGAGCTGTTCGTCGAGCGCGCTGATCGGATGGGTTTCGTCCACATGAAATTTGGTGCGCGCCGCTTCCGGGCCGACGCGATAGCCGTCCCATTGCTCGCGTTCGAGGTTGCGCTCGCGGCAAAAAAGAATGGCGCGGTTCTCTTCGCCCGCGATCAATACCAGCACCGATTCGGGTTCGGTAAAACCGGTGAGGTAGTAGAAGTAGCTGTCGAAGCGAAACAAATAATCGCTGTCGCGATTACGCATGCGTTCCGGGGCCGTCGGGATCACCGCGATTCCTTTGCCCATTAATTGCAATAGGCGCGCGCGCCGTGCGATATAGGGATGCATTGCGGAGACTGCGCTCATTGGGACTCCGAAAGGACTGGAACGATCGATGCGAAACGGGCTTCCATTATGGCGTCTTTGTGTCGCCCGACCTGAGCGTTCGATCCAACTCGGCCAAGCGCTCGGGTGTACCGATATCGCGCCATTCCCCGTTGAAGAGTTCTCCGCTCAGCTGCTTCGATGCAGCCGCCTTGAACAATAGCGGGGCGAGCTTGGCGCGCTCATGCGCTCCTGTATCAGCAAACAACATCGGATCATAAAGTCCGATGCCGGAGAATGTGTAGCGTGGTTCCGCGGTGGCGGCAATGCGTCCGGCGCTCAGCGCAAAATCACCCTTCGGATGATGCGGCGGATTGTTGACCAGCACCAAATGGCCAAGCAGTCCCTGCGTGCGCAGTGTCTGCGCCGTGCCGCGCAATTGCGCGAACGGATAGTCGCAAAAGAGATCGCCATTGACGGTCAGGAACGGGCCTTCGCCAAGCAGTGGAAGCGCCGTGGCGATGCCGCCTGCGGTTTCAAGCGGGGCGGGTTCACGTGAATACGCAATCGATGCGCCCAACGCGCGACCATCGCTCAAATAGTTCTCGATTTGCATGCCAAGGTGAGCATGATTGATCACGAGTTCCGTCCATCCCGCTGCCACCAGCCGTTCGATCAACCATCGGATTAATGGCTTACCGCCTGCTTCGAGCATAGGCTTCGGATGCACGTCGGTGAGTGGACGCATGCGCTCGCCAATGCCCGCCGCCAGAATCATCGCTTTCAAAATGTATAGCCCGTGCGTGGCGCGTCACCGACCATCGTGTCGAGCAGCCTGGCCAGCGGCGCAAGGTCGGTGTAACGCCTGAGCGCACCACGCAGATAGCGCATGACCATTGGTTGATCGTGCAAATATTGCGTCTTGCCGTCGCGATAAGAGAGTCGCGCAAAAATGCCCAGCACCTTCAATTGCCGCTGCACGCCCATCCACTCGAAATCGCGATAGAAGTCCGCGAAATTATCCGCGACCGGCAGCTGTGCCCGGCGCGCCTCTTCCCAATACCGGATACACCAATCGAGCTGATGTTCTTCATCCCATTCGATGTAGGCATCGCGCAGCAGGGATACGAGATCGTAGGTGATCGGGCCCATGACCGCATCCTGAAAATCGATGATGCCCGGATTGTCCGCGCACACCATGAGATTGCGCGAGTGATAGTCGCGATGCACGAATACACTTGGCTGCGCGAGGTTGTTGGCGAGGATCTTCTCGAATGAACCGTCGAGCACAGCCTGTTCTGCTTGCGTAAGCGTTCGCTCATGTTGCTTGCCGATAAACCATTCCGGAAACAACCGCAATTCACGCGTAAGCAGCGCCCGATCATAGGGTGGCAGCACACCGGGACGACTTGCTGCTTGAATCCGTACCAAGGCGCTGATGGCCTCGCGGTAGAGCGCATCGATCCGATCAGGTTGGGCAGCCTGCAATGCGCTGAGATAGGTGGTTGAGCCAAGATCAGAGAGCAGCAGAAATCCTTGATCGAGATCTTGCGCGAGGATCGCCGGGACATGGACGCGCGCGCCCGCAAACACCTGCGCCACATGAATGAATGGGCGGCAGTCCTCATGCTCAGGCGGGGCGTCCATCACGATGAAGGTTTGCTGATCGCCTGCGGTGACACGGAAATAGCGGCGAAAACTCGCATCGGCCGATGCTGGCGCCAGACCATAAGTGCTAGGTGGGAACCTTGCGTCCAGCCATTGGCGGATGGCATCCAGACGATTCGAAGGATTCAGCGTCAAAGCACTCGACCTTAAGGTTAAAATGGGTCCAGATCTTAGGGATTCTCCGCGCCGCTTGTCCATCGATTTCGACGCGCCCCGTCCCGGAATAGTTCTGGAAGCGCTGATTAAGCTATCCCGCGTAATCAGCGTGCCCAAAATGTTCGGGGAGTTACGAGGGGCAGGGGTTGGGGCCCCTTCATCCCCAATCGGCCCTCTCGTTCAATTAATAGTCATCAACCAATTCAATCGGATGCGAATTCAAGCTATTGCTCTCGCTTCCATGCTGTGGACGATGATGGTGGGCGCGCAGGCCCAGGAGCCTGCGCTGCGCCTGCATCGCTCGTTATCGCCCCTGCCGCCCAGTGCGCGGGATCAGGCGCCGCTGTTTGTGGCGAGCGATGCCATGCAAGGCTTTACCGATGGGGAGTCGGTGCTCCGCGGCAATGCTGAAATCAGGCGACATGGCTTGCGCCTGCGGGCCGATCAAATGCGTTACTGGCAGGATCTGGGCGAGGTCGAAGCGAGCGGCAACGTCGAGGTGTGGGTTGGTGGGGACCGCTTGCGCGGGCCGCGTATGCGCATGCGGATCAACGACCAAATCGGCGTGTTGCAACAGCCCGAATTTTCGCTCGGCGCGCGCCCAAGCAGACTTCAGACCGGGACCTCCGTTGAGATGCGCGGTGATGCGAAAGTGTTGCGCTCGGATGGCGAGGAGCGGTATCGACTCGAAAATGCCCGCTTCACGACCTGTAAGCCTGGTGTCGACGATTGGTATTTGAGCGCCGCCAATATGGATCTTGATTTCAACGAAGATCTAGGCGTTGCGCGCGGTGCTCGCCTGACCTTCAAGGGCGTGTCAACGCCGATGTTGCCCTGGATTGATTTTCCATTGTCAGGCGCCCGCAAATCGGGTTTTCTCCCGCCCACAATCGGGGCGCAAGGGAAAGTCGGCGCGGAAGTACTGGTCCCCTACTATTGGAACATCGCACCGAATGCCGATGCGACGCTGACGCCCCGGTACATGTCGCAGCGCGGGCTGCAGATGCTATCGGAAGCGCGCTATCTCGATCGCTTCAACAGTAGTACGGTTCGTTATGAATATCTTCCCAACGACCAGATTCTGGGCGTCCCACGTTCCGCGTACTCAATCGCAAACACCCTCAACATACCGGGTGTCGGGGTTGGGCTGTTGAATCTCAGTCGCGTATCCGATGATGCGTACTTTCGGGAATTGTCGGGTCGCATGACGCTCGCAACCCAGGTCTATCTGCCGCGGGAAGGCTCATTTCAGTATGCGCCTTCGCCCTGGTGGAGCTGGACCACGCGGGTCCAACGCTTTCAAACGCTGCAGGATCCGAACAATCCGGTCACGCCGCCCTATGAACGGGTACCGCAGCTTTTGCTGAGTGGACAGCGCTATGATGTGGGTGGCTTCGATCTGGTCGGCAGCGGCGAATTCGTTTCCTTCGAGCATCCCACTTTGCCGACCGGCCAGCGCCTGGTCGGGTACCCGTCGATCAGCTATCCAATCCTCGCCTCGGGCGGCTACCTGCGTCCGAAGGTCGGCGTGCATATGACCCGCTATGGTGTCACACGCACCCAGGCGAACGAGGCCGAGTTGACTCGCACGGTGCCGATCTATTCGGTCGATTCCGGGCTCACCTTTGAGCGGCCTACCAAGATCCGCGACACCGATGGCGTGCTAACGCTTGAACCACGCGTCTATTACTTACGCGTGCCTTATCGCAAGCAGGACAATCTGCCGGTGTTCGATACGGGCGTCGCCGACTTCAATTACGCGCAGATTTTTTCCGAAAATCACTACGTCGGCGCCGATCGCATCAGCGACGCCAACCAACTTACGGTCGCGGTGACCTCGAAGCTCATTCGTACCGATACGGGGCAAGAGACCTTCCGCGCGCTGGTTGCGCAGCGTACCTATTTCGAGCCGCAGCGGGTCAGCATCGCCAATACGATTCCGCTTCGCACTGAGCGCTATTCGTCGTACTTGCTTGGTCTGGCGGGACAAGTACTCCCCCGCACCACGATTGAAGGTACCGCGCAATTGGATTCGCAGCGGTTCAACCCCGAACGGTTCAATATCGGCGCAAGGTATCAGCCGGCCCGCGACCAGCTGCTCAATTTGAGCTATCGCTACACCAATGCGGCATTGAATGTGAACCCCCTGCCTGGCTCGACTGGGCAGGGGACGCCGATTCGGCAGATCGACGCCTCGGCCTACTGGCCGATCACGCGCGGCATTTCTTCTATCGGCCGCTACAACTATTCGATCGCCAATCGGGTTCCCATCGAGACATTGGCAGGTGTTGAATATAATGCCGGGTGTTGGATTGTTCGCGGGGTGATGCAGCGTTTCATTACCAGTACCGGCGAGCAGAATCGTCTGTTCTTCATTCAGCTCGAACTGGACGGTCTGTCGCGCGTCGGATCGAATCCGCTTGAGGTGCTGCGGCGCAGTGTGCCCGGCTACTCGGTCGGGGCCCCGCGCAGTATCACCGGACAACCGTTCGACTTGAATGAGTAGTGAACACGTGTACGCCTTTGTCGCGATAATTGGTGGTGGGGTCCAACGATGCGTTGTTTGATGGTTCTGCTGTTGTGCTCGGTTTCGATGCTGGCGCCGGCCCAGGTGGATCGTGCGCGGGCGCGGATCGTCCCGCTTGATCGAATCGTCGCGGTGGTCAACGCCGAAGTCATCACGCGCAGCGAACTCGATGATCGGATCAGGCTGATTCTGCAACAGCTCAGGCAGCAAAATATCGAGCCGCCGACCGCTGAAATCATGGAGCGTCAGGTCCTTGAGCGAATGATTGCCGACCGTGCGCAATTACAGTTCGCCAAGGACTCGGGTTTGCGCATCGACGAAGCGCAGCTCGATCGGGCCATGGAGCGTATTGCGACATCGAATGGCCTGTCGGTTGCCGAATTCCGCCGCACGGTGGAGCGCGATGGCGTGACGTTTGAGCGGCTGCGGGAAGACGTCCGGACCGAAATGACGGTTCAGCGCCTACGCGAGCGGGAAGTGGAAAGCCGCATCCAGGTGAGCGAAAGCGATATCGAAAATCACTTGGCCGATGAATCGGGCGCGCCCGATGCGATGACGGAATTCAATTTGTCCCATGTGCTGGTGCGTATTCCCGAGGGCGCGAGCGCCGATCAGCTGGATCGCCTGCAGCAACGGGTGCGAGCGGCGCGCGATGAACTGCGCAAAGGCGGTGATTTCACCAAGGTCGCGATCGCATTTTCGGATGCGCCGGACGGACTGGAAGGCGGATCCATGGGTTGGCGCTCGCGCGACCGATTACCCGAGTTGTTCGTCGAGGCGATTGAACGCATGAAGCCCGGTGACATCACCGAGGTCATCCGAAGCCCGGCCGGCTTTCATATCGTCAAGCTCAACGATCGGCGCGGGGTCAAGCCTGACGCCCGCCCGATCGAACAGACGCGCGCACGGCATATTCTCGTGCGGGCCAACGAATCAGTCTCAGAAACGGAAGCGCGTCGTCGTATCGACCGTCTAGGCCAGCGGGTGGTCGATGGCACGTCGTTTGAGGAAATCGCGCGATTCAATTCTGAAGACTCGTCGGCCGCCCGCGGCGGTGAACTCGGGTGGGTGTATCCGGGCGATACCGTTCCGGAGTTCGAGGCCGCAATGTCAAAGCTCAGTCCGGGTGAACTATCGACGCCGATTCGTACGCCATTCGGGTGGCATTTGATTCAGGTGCTAGAACGGCGCAGCGGTGAGTTGTCAGCGGATCGCCGCCGCGTTGAAGCGCGCAAGGCATTGCGTGATCGCAAGGCAGACGAAGCATACGAGGAGTGGCTTCGCCAACTGCGCGACCGCGCGTACGTCGAATATCGCCTCGACGATCGATAGTGGCGCGTCCCCGCTCCGCACGGCCCGCCAAGCGCGCGATCACCCGCCGCGCCCCGCGTTCACGCGTGCAACGCCGACATGGCAGGATGCCGCGGCCGTTGATCGGCGTCACGATGGGCGAGCCGGCCGGTATCGGGCCTGATATTTGCCTTGCGTTAGCGGGCAAACGACTGCCTGCGTGGGTTGTCGTCATCGGAGACGAGGGCGTCTTGGCTGACCGTGCCAAGCGGCTTGGATTGCCGATCCGCTTGCGACGCTTCGATCCGACCAACTCTCGCCGGGGTGGCCTGGAGGTCATCCATGTCCCCGCGCTTGCGCCGGTTGATGCGGGCGCGCTCGATCCACGTAATAGCCGCTTCGTGCTCAATATTTTGGACCGCGCGATCGAGGAATGCCGGCACGGCACCTTCGCTGCGATGGTGACCGCTCCGGTCCATAAGGGCGTGATCAATGATGCGGGGATTCCGTTCACCGGACATACCGAGTATCTCGCCGAACAGTTGGGTGCTTCGCAGCCGGTGATGATGCTGAT
>CAMDRJ010000064.1 GCA_945906755.1 Klebsiella pneumoniae
ATGCTATGAGCGCACCCATCGAAGTACCTGTGCTGATTGTCGGTGGCGGCGGCTGCGGTTTGGCTGCGTCGATCTTTCTCAGCGATCTTGGCGTTCGGTCATTGATGATCGAGCGCAATCCGACCACGACTGACCATCCGCGCGCCCATATCCTCAATCAACGCTCGATGGAAATCTTTCGCCAGCACCAATGTGCCGATGAGATCTATCACCAGAGCACGCCGCCTGCGAACATGGAGCGCATTACCTTTCGCACTTCGCTTGGCGGCGACGGCCCGCTCGATCGCAAGCGGATCGGCGATCTCGATGCGTATGGCGGCGGCGCGCTTCGCGAACGCTACGACGCCGATAGCGCATGCTTTACCGCGAATGTGCCGTTGATGACACTGGAGCCATTGCTGCGCGGCATTGCGGAACTCCGTGCGCCGGGGCAAGTGCGCTTTCATCATGAACTCGTATCTTTCCAGCAGGATGACAACGGCGTCGACGCAACCATCCGCGATCATGCCAACGGCACCGACTACCGCGTGCGCGCCCGCTATTTGATCGCCGCCGACGGCGGCAAGACGGTGGGGCGAGCACTTGGCCTTGGCATGCAGGGGCCGCGCGGCCTCCGAAAGATGGTCAACACATTCTTCTCGGCGGACCTCTCACGCTGGATCGATGATGATGGCGCCCTCCTCCGGTACTTCATCAATCCGGACGGACGCGGACAGTGGGCGGGCGGCGGACTGCTAAAGACCGGGCCCACCCGCTGGGACCGGCATTCCGAGAGCTGGGTCTTCATGCGCGAGCTGTCGGCCGATGATCCGGAAGTGATCGATGAAGCCAATGTCGTGGCACGGATGCGCGAGCTGCTGCGCTTGCCCGATGTGCCCATCACGGTGCACAAGATCGGTCGCTGGGACGTCGAGGGCGTGATTGCTGAACGGTTTCGCGTCGGGCGCATCTTTGTTGCAGGCGATGCCGCGCACCGACATCCGCCACTCAGTGCGCTTGGGTTGAATACCGCGTTCGGCGATGCGCATAATCTGGCATGGAAGCTCGCTTATGTGCTGGCGAACCAAGCACCGGATGCGCTGCTCGATACCTACGAAATGGAGCGCAAACCGGTTGGCGCACGCGTAGCCGAATGGGCGCTCAATGGCTTTCGATTGCGCGGCCTGATCGATCAGGCCATCGGCCTGGCACCAGGAAAAATCGACGCCAATCGGCAGGCATTTGAACAGCTCTATGCCGATACCGAGGACGGTGCGACCGCACGCGCCATTCTGGGCGAAGTGATGCGGATCCAGCGCATCGGCCCACAGGCCCATGATATGGAAATCGGTTATCGCTATGAGAAAGGCGCGCTCATCGCCGATGACACCGCGCCACCAATGCGAGATCCCACGGCAGGGATCTACCATCCGACGACACGACCCGGAGGCCGTCTTCCGCATGCCTGGCTGGCTGCCGATCAAGCAAGCGTCGGAACACATGCGTTGGTGCGACCCGGACGCTTCACGTTATTTTGTGACCATGCAGCATGGCAGGTGGCCGCAGCACACGCCACTCAAACGCTTGGCATGCCAATCGATATCGCCCTCATCAATGATTCGAGCACCTATCGTGATCCAAGCGGTGATTGGATGCGCTTGCGCCAAGTCGGTGCGGGCGGTGCGGTGCTCGTGCGCCCGGATGCCCATGTGGCATGGCGCTGCATGGCGATGCCTGAGCATCCGGCCCAGGCTCTGCAGGCCGCGCTCCGCACTGTGCTCGGCTTCGATTGAGGCCGCAGTCGCATGCTGCCCCGTCAAGGCCTCTATACTTGGCAAAACACGTACTGACCAGGGGATGACAATGAGAATCGATATGCATGCACACTGGCGGCCCGCCGCCCTGATCGACGCCATGCGTCAGCGCACCGAGCTGCCGCGCATCACGCGCAATGCCCAGGGCATCGAAGTCATCAAGACCCGCAATACCGAGGAGCCGGTGGCGACGGGCTTCGATGATGTCGCCACGCGTCTGGCCGAAATGGACAAGCTTGGCATCACCACCGGCGTGCTGTCGATGCTGGGTTCCTTTTCCTGGACCGAGCGACTCCCGGCCGCCGAGGGTCTGCCGCTGCTTCGCACTTACAACGACAGCGTCTCGGCGATCTGCCAGCAAAACCCAAGTCGCTTCGCGGCGTATGCATGCGTGCCGCAGACCGATGTAGCCATCGCCGCGGCTGAATTCGAGCGGGCGATCAAATTACCTGGCATGGTCGGTGTGCTGATGCCGGCTAATGCATTTGCCACCCGCAAGGCAGCCGACAAGGTGCGCCCGATTCTGGAAGTCGCCAATCGCCATCGCGCGGTGGTGTTCATTCACAATGGTCCGTTGCCGGGTGACGCTTGGCCCAAAGTGCCCAATGACATCGACAACGCGCGACGGCGCAACGGCACGCTCGATATGCAAGCAAGCCTGTCAGCGGTGATGGTTACATTGTGCTTGACCGATTATCTCGATCCGTATCCCAACGCGATGATCCATGTGCATAACCTGGGCGGCAACATTCCGTACGAGATTGAACGACTGGACCATCGGTCGATCCTCGATACCCCAGATGAGGAATTGCCCTCCAAGCGCATGGCGCGATCGAAGGTGATGCTCGATTGCAATTCGTTTGGCGCGCGCGCGATCGAAGCCGGTGTGCGGCTCTATGGCGCGGACCGCATCGTGTTCGGCACGGATGGCACCGAATTCGGTTGCGATTGGACGATCAAGGCGATCGCGGAAGCCGACATCGGCGCCGCAGCACGCGAGAACATTCTCCATCGCAATGCAGTGGCGATGTTGTCGCATCGGGTGCCGTTTGCGACACGAGAAGCCGTCGCGGCATGAAGGGATTCGCTTGCGGTGTACTCCTGGCGTGCATGGCGGCGATGCAGACGCCGATCTTCGCGCAGGAATTTCCGGTTAAACCGGTGCGACTGGTGGTGCCCTCTCCGCCCGGCGGCCCGCTGGATGTGGCCGGTCGCATTCTCGCCCGCGATCTGCAGGAGCGTTGGGGGCATACTGTCATCGTCGACAACAAGGCTGGCGGTACGCTCGGTCCGGAGTTTTTAGCGCGCAGTACTCCGGACGGCTATACGCTGATGATCATCAGCTCCACGCCGCTCGTGACCTTTCCGCATTTACAAAAAGCGCCCTACGATGTGTTGAAGGCCTTTGTCGGGGTAACCCAGACGGTGGCCTTGACCTATGCGTTCCTGGTGCACCCGTCCACTGGGATCACCTCGTTGCAGCAACTAATCACCGAGGCGAAGAAGACCCCAGGGCGACTGAATTTCGCGACCGGCGGCATCGGCGCGGGCCAGCATCTGTATCTGGAGTTGTTCAAACTTGGCGCGGAGATCGAACTCACCCACATTCCGTACAAAGGGGCCGGCCCGGCGTTGCAAGGATTCATGACCGGTGAGGTGCATGGCACGATCGATGTGGTGAGCGCGGCGATTCCCGCGGTGAAAGCCGGCAAGGCCCATGCGGTGATGGTGACCGGATCCCGGCCAATGCCACAGTTTCCCGATGCGGTACCGTTCGACACGCTGTTCCCCGGCGTGGGCATTCCCACCTGGCATGGCATCTTCGCGCCCGCCGGGATGCCACCAGCGCTGCTCGACAAGATCGCCGCCGACCTGCGTCAGACCTTGCAATCACCACCGGTGGCGGCGCGCTTTCGTGAACTCGGTTTAGAACCCACCGGTCTGTCGGGTGAGCCGTTCAACTCGCTCATTCGCAGCGACTATGCGCGCTGGGGCGAATTGATCCGCAAAAAAAACATCACCGTGCATTGACGGCGTTAGCAGTTTGTTCAGTTTCGCGTGACTTCCACCTGCAACGTCATTCCCGCGCATGCGGGAATCCAGTCCGGGCGTAAGTCGTTTTTCGACGTGCTGTTAATCGGCCTTGATGTTCGCACGCTTGGCGATCTCGCCCCACTTCGCAATCTCTTCGCGCACGAAGGCAGTAAATTCGGCCGGTCCGCGCGGATCGGCGATCGCGCCGCGCTCGGCAATGCGTGCTTGCATGGCCGGATCGAGCAGAATCTTTCTCGCATCGGCACCGATTTTCTCGACGATGTCTTTCGGTGTTGCAGCGGGGACGATGAGGCCGCCCCAGCCCACACCTTCGAAGCCCGGGAAGCCTGCTTCAGCCACCGTGGGCACATCGGGGAGTTGCGGCACGCGCTGCGCGGTCGTCATCGCGATCGCCTTGATCTTGCCCGCCTTCACATGCGGCAATGCTGAGGCGAGGCTGTCCACCATCAGCGTCACCTGACCGCCCAGCAGATCGGTCATACCCGGCCCGCTGCCTTTATACGGAATGCCCTGCAGATCGACGCCTGCGCGGAACTTGAACAGTTCGCCGGTCAGGTGCTGCGAGGTGCCGGTGCCCGGAATCGCCCAGTTGATTGTGCCGGGCGATTTCTTTGCGCCCTCGACGAGTTCTCTCATCGTCTGATACGGGAAACTCGGATGTGCGACAAACATCAGCGGCACGGTAAACACGCCGCCCACCATCGCGAAATCCTTCTGCGGATCATAGGCAAGCTTCGCGTAGATGCCCGGATTGATGCTCAGCGTGCCGCTGGTGCCCAAGGTGATCGTGTAGCCGTCTGCGGCCGCGTCGCGTCCGGCGACCAGCCCCGGCACCCCGCCGCCGCCAGCGCGATTCTCGACGATCACCGACTGATTCCACGCCGCGTTCAACCGCTCCGCCAGCAGCCGAGCGACGATATCGGTGGCCTGCCCAGGCGGAAACGGCACGATCAATCGGACCGTCTTGACTGGAAAGGCCTGGGCGTAGGCAAGCGTACCGAACAGCCCCTGACAGACAATGAGCACGGCCAAACGTAATGCAAACATGACTCTCTCCTATGAAGCGCATGAGCATGCGCTCCGTCAAACGGGCATAATCCGTGGGCGATTTTCGCATCATTGACAGAGGAGGGTTCACCATGATGGATCGACTGTTGCAACAGGGCCGCCGTTCGCGTGCCACACAGGTCGTGCTCAGCACCTTCGTTGCGGCCGGTCTGCTCGTGCAGACGCCGGCTCTCGCGCAAACCGAATTGAAGTTTGCCGACGCGCTGCCGAAGACGTTCAGCTACTACGACGCGATGTTCGCATTCAAGAAAGCGGTTGAAGACAAGACCAAGACCGTCAAGATCAATGTCTTCGGCGAGGGCGTGCTGGGCGACCAGAAAGCCCTCATGGAAGGCACCAAGGTCGGTGCCATCGACATCTCGGTGGTTGCCCATCAGGTGAGCCAACAGTTCGTGCCCGAGCACGGCGTGTTCGGCCTGCCGTTCGTCTGGCTGAAAGAAGCGGATTTCCGCAAATTTATCGAAGGTCCGATCGCCGCCGAATTAGGCAAGAAGATGGAGGCCCACGGCCTCAAGGTGCTGATGATTGCCGATGTGAGCCCGGTTGGCGTCTTGAACAGCAAACGCGCTGTGCGTACCCCGGACGACATGAAAGGCTTGAAGCTACGCGTGATGCAGGACCCGATGCAGGTTGAAGTCGTGAAGGCAATGGGTGGCATTCCGGTGCCGATGGGAACGCCCGAGGTCTACACCGCCATCCAGCAAGGCCAGATCGATGGCAACGCCACCTCCGCGCAGCTCATCTGGGCGCTCAAGAATCATGAAGTCGCAAAACACTACTCGGACACCAAGCAAAGCCAGTCCGCGGCCATCGTCATGATGAATCTCAGAAAATGGAATGCACTGACGGCCGAGCAGAAAGCCGCGTTAGAGGAAGGCGGCAAGGCCTTCCTCATGAAGAATCGCGAGTACTACACCTCCAACCCGGCAACCAGCACGGCCAATGTGACCGCGATGATGCAGAAAGCGGGCGTCACGATCACCGAGCCCGATATCGAGGCGTTCCGCAAGGCCACCGCGCCGATCATCACCTCGTTCAAGCAGCGCGTGAAATCACCGCTCGTTGATCAGGCGTTGAAGGAAGCGGGTCTCTAAAGAACGGCCGGGGGGCAACACGCCCCTCTCCCCAACCCCTCTCCCGCAGTGGGGCGAGGGGCTTTCTACTACCCTTCTTCCGGTCCTCGCCGACAAGGATCTAAATCGCGTAAAGCGCGTTCGCTACGTCCATCGTCGCGATGGTCTTCGGGGTCCAGCGCTGTAGCATGGCGCCGACCATGCGGTACGCGTAGGGTGGAAAAGCAGAGCGCATTCCACCGCATCGAGATCTGCACGATGGAAAGCACCTCGCTCCAGGGCGGCACCCGAGTGCTGGAATGCGCTTCGTTTTTCCACCCTACGTTTCAACCTAGCATTGCGATACTCGCGAAGGATTGGGTAAACGCCAGCGCAGTGGGGCGTGAGGCCTTCTATTTCGCTGCTCTCCAATTCTCGCCGACCAGGGTCTAAATCGCGTAGAGCGCGGTCTCCACATCCATCGTCGCGATGGTCTTCGGGGTCCAGTCGCGATCTACGTGGAATTGCAACAGTAATCCGTCCGGATCGCGGATCGACACGCATCGTCTGGCGGCGTGCTGCACATCGCGCTCGACTTTAATGCCTCTTGCCGGCAACGCGGCCAGCGATCGTTCGAGGTCGGCTTCGTCCCATACCTGGAAGCCCACATGATGCATGCCCGGCTTCAGGCCGGGCTGCGGACGGAACAGCGCGAAATCACCGTGGCCGGCGGTCCCATTCAATAAGGCATAGGGCGAATCCTCGGTGCCGACCAGCGGCTTGAGCCCGACCCGATCGCGATAGAAGCGAAACATGGCTTCGAAGTCCTTGGTCACGATCGCGACATTGGTAATCTTCTTGGCGTGAAACACCGCCTTGTCGACGATCTTGATCGCCGGATCGATCGGATAGTTGCGCGCCTTCGACGGCACGTTGGTGACCCCTGGTACCCATTCGGGTTTTTCCTTGATGATGATGCCGTGGCGCACCGTCCACCAATCCCGCACCACATCGGCGTACACCTCCACCATATTGCCTTCGGGATCGTGCAAATACACCGAATGGGCGGCGTCATGATCGGCGGTGAAGCTGTATTGCAGGCCATCGTCGATCGATTGCCGGTAACCACGCACCAGATCGTCCTCGGTCTCGACTTCGAACGCGAGATGCCAGATGTCGGGTGCCTGGTTCGGTGCGGCATAGCGGCTGCGCACATCGGTGAGGCCAAGGTCGTGATAGGTATTGCCGTTGCTCACGAAACTCGCCATGTTGTCGGGCTGCCGGTACACCTCGTTGAACCCGACCACGGTGTTGTAGAACTCGAACGCGCGCTCATAGTTGCCCACGAACAAATTGGCATGACCGAGTCGGCGCGGTATGAAATAGGCGCGAGATGGATTCATTGAAGCCCCCAAAATCGATGCAATCGTTAGACGGTGATACGCTTTCTGGCATGCACGCGCACGCTTTCCCAATACCTTACCGCCAAACCGGCCGCTTAGTCACGCCGGAAGGAAATCGACGATGACCCCAAGACACGCCGAAATTGCCGGTGCCGGATTTGCCGGACTGGTTGCAGCGATCGCCCTCTCTGAGCGCGGCTGGACGGTGCGCGTGCATGAAAAGGACGCCGAACTACGCGCGTTTGGCGCCGGCATCTTCATTTGGGAAAATGGCCTGCGCGTGTTGCAGGCGATCGGCGCTTATGAAGCCGTGATGACAGGCGCCCATGAGGCGATCATTCATGAAACACGGCAGGACAATCGCATCATCGCCGAGCTTGCGTTCACGCCAGAGTTCGGTTCCCGCATGATCACGATGACGCGTCAGCATTTGTACGATGCGATTTTCGACCGGGCACGCCGGTGCGGTGTGACCATCGTGACGGCTTCTGAAGCGATCGGCGCCACGCAGGATGGCACGCTCTTCACCGCTCGCGGCGACGCATACCGCGCCGACCTTGTCATCGGCGCCGATGGCGTCAAATCCAAAGTACGCGACTCGCTTGGCCTCTTGCGAAGTCGCAGCCCGTGCGCCGATGGCATCGTGCGCGTGCTCGCCCCACGTTGCAAGGATGAACTGGGGCCCGGCACCTGGGATCACGTCATCGACTTTTGGCGGGCCGACCGATCGTTGCGTATCCTGTATTGCCCCTGCAATGAGCGTGATCTGTACTTCGCGATGATGGCGCCGGTCAGCAATCTCGAAGCCACAGCGATTCCACTGCGGCATGATGTGTGGGTGGCGGCGTTTCCACAACTCGAACCAGTGATCCGCAAGATTGATGCCGGTGGGCGTTACGACGCCTACGAAACCACCAGCCTAGAACGCTGGTCATCCGGTCGGGTGGCGATCGTGGGCGACGCCGCGCATGCGATGGTACCGACGCTCGGTCAGGGCGCCGGCACAGCGATGATGAACGCCCTCTCACTCGCGGTGCATCTCGCCACCATACCCACTATCGAGACAGCGCTCAACGCCTGGGAAGCGCGCGAACGCCCGCTTACCGAACACACGCAGCAGCGCTCTGACTTCACTGCACGCGAGCGCCTGATGTCCACCGGTGTTGGTTGGACCGATGAAGCATTACGCGCCGCGCGGCATATTCCCACCGGCACCGAGCATCTGCCATCACGCATTGCGTAGTTGCGCCAAGGCAGCAACCGGCCGATCCCCCTTCCGGCTGATGTTGCATCGCCGGTCCGACAAATCGCGGGACTGATCGCGATTCGGCAGTTCATCACCGATCGCGCCACAATCATTCAACCATCGGCGCTGGAAGTGATGGGTTGCGCATCGCCTCTGCCCCCCTCCTGCCGCGCTTGATTAGCATCGAACGACATTCGTCAGCAGATCGTCTTGGCGGGCGGATGAGCGGCGCGACGCGCCCTCCCTTATCGTTGTTGATAGAAAGCTTGGCTCAATGAAACTGCGCGCCCTCGTTGTTGACGACCACAAGGTCGTGCGCGCTGGACTATGTCTCCTCCTCAAACAAATCGGCGATATTGAGATCGTCGGTGAGGCGTGCGACGGCAAAGTCGCCGTCCAACTGGCCAGGCAACTCGCCCCCGATTTCATCCTGATGGACATCAGTCTGCCCGGCCTGAACGGTTTGGATGCCACGCGCCGGATTCGGCAAGATGTCCCCACCGCGAAGGTCATCATCCTTAGCATGCACGCGACCGAAGCGATGGTGCTCGAGGCGATCCGGGCCGGTGCATCCTGCTATGTGACCAAAGAGGCGCCGCCTGAAGAGCTGAAGATGGCGATCGATTCGGCGATCGCGGATCGAACGTTTCTCTCGCCGTCTGTGTCCCGCTTCGTCGTCAATGATTATCTGCGCGTGAGTCGCGGTGAATCCCCGGAATCATCGGGCACCGGCATCGACACGCTTACGTCGCGACAAAGAGAAGTCCTGCAATTGCTTGCCGAGGGGAAACGCACGCGCGATATCGCCGGCCGACTGTCGCTCAGTGCCAAAACAATCGAGACGCATCGATCCGAAATCATGCGCAAACTCGCCGTGACGAGCGTGGCCGAACTGGTGCGGCTTGCCATGCGAGCCGGCATCGTGCCGATTGAAGCACAACTGGCGGATCAAACATGAGCAGCGCAGGCTTGCAAGATGCCGCTCTGCTGCTCCTTTCTCTTGGCGAGGAGGAGGCGGCCAATGTACTCAAATTTCTTGCACCGGCCGAAGTGCAAAAGCTCGGCTAGTCGATGGCCCAGCTCGCCAATATTACCAACGAGCAGCTCGATACCGTGCTCAACAATTTTAATATTGAAATCGGCAAGCAGTCATCGATCGGCCTCGGCTCTGACGAGTACTTACGCTCAGTCATGACCAAGGCCCTTGGCGGTGAAAAAGCCGACCTGCTGCTCGATCGCATCCTGCAGGGCAACGATACCAATGGACTTGACCACCTCAAGTGGCTCGACGCCCCAACGGTGGCCGAACTGGTCAAGAACGAACATCCGCAGATCATCGCGACGATTCTTGTTCATCTCGATCAGGAACAGGCATCGCAGGTCCTCGAGATCTTCGATACGCGCACGCGTTCGGATGTATTGACCCGCATCGCATCGCTCGATGGCGTGCAGCCGATCGCGCTGCGCGAGCTGAATGCTTCATTGGCGCAGCTTCTCTCGGGCGGCGAGAAGTTCAACAGCAAACCGCTTGGCGGCGTGCGTGCGGCGGCGAACCTGCTCAACTTCCTGCCTGGATCGCTTGAAGCGGAGACGGTCGAAAAGATTCGTGCCGCGGATGCCGAGCTCGCGCAGGCGATTGTCGATGAGATGTTCAAATTCGAAGATGTTCTCGATCTGGATGACCGTGGTATCCAGGCGGTGCTGCGTGAAATCAACGGCGAGGATCTCATCGTCGCACTCAAAGTGCGCGGACAAGGCGCTCCGCGACAAGATCCTCTCCAACATGTCGAGCCGTGCCGCCGATCAATTGCGCGAAGACCTGGAATCAAAGGGTCCGGTCAAATTGTCGGATGTGGAAAAGCAGCAACGCGAATTCCTCAAAATCGTGCGCCGCCTCGCCGAAGAAGGCCAGCTCTCGCTCGGCAAAGCCGATCAAATGGTGTGAGCGACGGATACTTTGGGATACGTACGATCCCTTCGTTCTCGAACGGTACCGTCTTAGACGATGTTAGGCGGCGACCCGCCCTTAGCGCACCATAGAGGGGCATCGCGATCGTAGAGCACTGAAACGGTGCTCGATCGCCGACCCGCACGCTTCAGCGACATCGTCGCGAATGCGATCTTGATGAATGTGGTCGCGCACTTGTCACATTACACAGTCGCGCCAGAGATACCGCCTGTTTCGGCCGCTATTCAAGGATATGGCCGTCGATTGCGTTGGTGATACTGCGACAACCCAGAACACCGGCCTTAACTCCCGATCAACAAGCCGCTGATGCCTTTGTCACCCTGCATAGCCGTCACCGACCCGCCGTTCCGTCCCATTCACTTAACCCACCGGAAAATCAATGGGTGAAGACACCATTCGCATCGCCACCATCGGACTGCCCAATACTGATCAACGGGTATTGACTAGTCTGGTCCGGTTAACCGCCCAGCGCGCTCGCCGATACGAAATCGGCGAGGCCGGCATGATCAACGCCCCGAACATCGTCATGTTCGATGGCGATAGCCCACCAACAGTTGGCAAGTGGCGCACCGAATACGGCAGTCGATCCGTGCCATCCATCATGGTGTCGCAGAGTGCGGTGATCACCGAAACCGGCGCCACGCTGCTGACGCGTCCGTTGATCGCGTCGAAGGTGCTCAACGCACTGGACAGCATTGCCGTCACGCGGACCGCTGCCCCCACCGAAGACGTCGCGACTTCATCCGAACCGCTTTCTGCGCGGACGCGCGCCGATGAGGTATTTGAAAGGCTCCGCGGCCTGTCGTCCAATTCTCTGCGGGCCGCCACGTCCAGCCTGCGTGCACTGGTGATTGATGACAGCCCGACCGTGCGCAAGCAGCTTGAACTCACCTTGCGCGAATTCAACATTGACGTGGATGCCGTCGAGTCGGGCGAAGACGGTTTGCAGCAGCTCGCGACCAGCCGTTACGCGATCGTGTTTCTTGATGTGGTGTTGCCCGGATGGGATGGCTATCAGATTTGCAAGACGATCAAGAAGGACGCCGCCATTCGGGACACCCCGGTCGTGATGCTGACCTCGAAATCATCACCCTTCGATCGAATCCGCGGATCGTTGGTCGGTTGCGACAGCTATCTCACCAAGCCGCTCGATGCCAATGTGTTCCACGGCGTGCTCAAGAAGTATCTGCCTTCGCTGACCAGCAGAGCGAGCCCCAATAAGCTCGCGTCGGCTTGAACGCCGCGCGCTCCCGATTCCCTTGTACCTCGCATCCTTTGCAACTTAGGAGATCAACATGAGCAAAAAAGCCCTGGCAGTCGACGATTCACCGGTCGATCTGAGCAATATCAAGACCATTCTTACCGACGCCGGCTGTGTCGTCTCGACCGCCACCAACGGCAAGGAAGCCATCGCCAAGGCGAAGGCAGAGAAACCCGAAGTCATCATCTCGCGGTGGCGCGCAGCGGTGCGACATTTACTACCGTCTTGACTGACGATGAACCGGTCAATCGCCACCGCCCCTCGGTCGAGGTTTTGTTCAAATCGGTGGCCCGTGCAGCGGGGGCCAATGCAGCCGGCGTGATGCTCACCGGCATGGGCAAGGATGGCGCCACCGCAATGCTTGAAATGCGGCAGGCCGGCTCGTTCAATATTGCCCAGGATGAAGCGACCTGCGTGGTGTTCGGCATGCCAAAGGAAGCGATCGCCGTGGGTGCGGTGCACGAAATCCTGCCGCTTGGCCAGATCGCCCGGCGCGTGCTGGAGCGTCTTGGCACCGCCGGCATGGTGCCAGGGGCCAGTGGCTCGACTGCAAACATGGCACGGGCGTAATCAGCCGCTTGTTGTGCGATCGACCAGTGCCGCCCCGATAACCGGCGATCGGTGTATTGCGACCGCATTTAACCGCCGCTTGTGCTATTGAACCGCTGATGGAAGGCCGCTACTACTTCGTATCGTTGTCCCCTTTTTCGCGGCGGGACAGTCTTCGTGCTCACTACCGAATGGAGCAGTTACATGAACCCACCTAAGTTGCTGCAAGGCTTCGCCAGCCTGCTAGTCATCGCGGGCGTGATAGTTCAAACAGACGGCGCACATGCGGAAGAGCTTCGGGCCACTCCGTATCGACCGACTGTGTCGAGTCCAGCCGATCTGCCGGCGCCTGGTTTCCTGGAGGTGGAATTCGGCGGGGCCCGAACACGCGATCGCAGTGACCAAACCCGCACCACGAGCCTCCCTACCCTGTTCAAATTCGCCATCAACGAAGATGTCGGCGTGCTCCTTGGCGGCGATGCGCATATCGCCCAACGCGATGCCAACGGCACGACACTGCGTGGTGCCGGTGACAGCATCGCTGCGCTTAAACTGCGCCGAGAAGTGACATCAAAATCGGCAGTCGGCGTCGAGCTTGGCGCGCGCTTCGCAACCGCGCGGACCGGCCTTGGTCAGCCCGGTACCGACTACACGGGTACCGGCGTCTATAGCGTTGAGTTCGGCGACTACAACATCGATCTCAACGTCGGTGGAACGCATGTCGGTCGTATCAATCCTGGCGAAGGGCGCTACCGCATCAATGGCGCGCTAGCGCTTGGCGCTCCGATCGCCGGCCCCTTCCGACTGGCAGTGGAAGTGTCCGGCGCCGCCCGCCGTGGCACGACGGGTTCCGGGCAAGCGCTCGCCGCGGTGACCTGGGAAGTGCATCGCAAGTTGATATTGGATGTCGGCTTCGCGCGCGGGTTGGATCGCAGCAAAGCCGAGACGGTGTTCGTCGGACTGACATGGCTGATCGCGCCAAAGTAATTCAGTTCCAGCCAGCCGCGCGGATGCGTCGTTCCGTAGCGGGGTAAAGTTCGTATTCGCGCTGCATGAATGCCGCCAAGGACGGTGCAGCGAGCAACCAGATAGGCCAATGAATACGAATACACCGATGCAGACTGTGCTCGATCGCTCGTACCAATCCGGATTCAATAACGAGTTCGCCTCCGAAGCGCTGCTTGGCGCATTGCCGATCGGCCAGAACTCACCGCAATGTTGCCCTTATGGTCTGTATGCGGAGCAGCTGTCCGGCACCGCCTTTACCGCCCCGCGTGCCACGAATCGGCGGAGCTGGCTCTACCGCATCCGCCCGGCCGCGATGCATGCGCCGTTTGAGCGGATCGACGACGGGGCGCTTTGCGGTGACTACGGCGTAACACCGCCCAATCAATTGCGCTGGGATCCCTTGCCCATGCCGGATGCGCCAACCGATTTCCTGCAAGGCCTGCACACCATGGGCGGCAATGGCGATCCGGCCGCGATGAGTGGTTGCGCGATCCACATTTACACCGCCAATCAGGCGATGACCGACCGCTACTTCTTCAATGGTGACGGCGAATTGCTGATCGTTCCGCAACAGGGGCGGTTGCAGATTGCCACTGAACTGGGCGTGCTCGACATCGAGCCCCAGGAGATCGCGGTGATTCCGCGCGGCGTGCGGTTCAACGTCACACTTCCCGATGGCCGCGCGCGTGGCTATGTCTGCGAGAATTTCGGCGCACCGTTTCGCCTGCCCGATCTCGGGCCGATTGGTTCGAACGGTCTGGCGCATCCACGCGATTTTCTCTATCCGACTGCTGCCTTTGAGGACCGCGAAGGCCGCTTTGCACTGGTGACGAAGTTTCTCGGGCATCTATGGTCCGCACCGATCGGTCACTCGCCGCTCGACGTGGTGGCCTGGCATGGCAATTACGCGCCCTACAAATACGATCTGCGCCGCTTCAATACGATCGGCTCGGTGAGCTACGATCATCCCGACCCGTCGATATTTCTCGTGCTGCAATCGCAGTCGGATACGCCCGGTGTCGATGCGATCGACTTTGCGATCTTCCCGCCACGATGGCTCGCCATGGAGCACACGTTTCGCCCGCCCTGGTTTCATCGCAATGTGGCAAGCGAATTCATGGGCTTGTTGCTGGGCGAGTACGACGCGAAGGCGACCGGGTTTGTGCCGGGCGGCGCGTCTTTGCACAACTGCATGGCAGGCCACGGTCCGGATGCCGAATCATTCGCCAAGGCATCGGCTGCGGACACGACCCGCCCGCAGCGCATCGACAACACGATGGCCTTCATGTTTGAAACCCGGCTGCCGATCCGTCCGACGCGCTTCGCGCTCGACACACCGCTCTTGCAGCGCGATTACTTCAAGGCATGGCAGGGTCTTGCGAAGCACTTTGATCCGGCACGCAAGGCCTAATTTGGCTTGGCGTCCCGTCCGTCCATGATTGAGGGACTGTGAAATTTCCGCGTCTTCGCTTCGCGTTGACCGGCATTGCGCACCGTCTTCGCAAGTTCACCCATTTCCTGCGCGAGCAATTCAACCAGATCGTCAAACGCCACGATGCCGACCAGACGCCCGGTTGCATCGACCACCGGTAGGCGGCGCACGGCGCTGCGCTGCATCTGCTCGAACGCATCGAACACCGCATCGGTTTCGCAGACGGTGGCTGGATTGGCGGTCATGATGTCGCCCGCCGTGAACGCCCGGTAATCCAATTCGAGGGCCAACACTTCAATCACGAGATCGCGATCGGTAATGATGCCGATCGGCCGGTTGAGGGGCGGCTCGTCTTCGATGATGATGACCGCACCGATATGATTTTCGCGCATGAGCTGCGCGACCCTGAGGATCGGCGTCTCCCGCTGCGCCACCACCACCACCCGGCTTGCAATATGACCGACATTGACTGCCATGCTTTGCTCCACTTTACTTCTTCTTGCCGCGATACCATCGCCTGCATTGCCGGATGGATCCGGTTGCCATTCCATACGAGTGGCGAACCCGATCTTTGATCGGCATCAAATCCACCAGCGATTTCACCGACCAACGGTCGGATGTGATCGAATTGCGGCGATCCCCTACCTGAGGCAAGCCGCGATGCCTGCGCCACCCCCCTCTTTCGCGACACCACGGACCGGCCCGCCCGGCCCATTGAGCGGCATCCGCGTGCTCGATTTGAGCGCCTATATCGCCGGCCCCTATGGCTGCACGCTGCTCGCCGACCAGGGCGCGGCGGTCATCAAGGTCGAACCACCGGGCGGTGACAATCTGCGCAACTACCCGTCAACCCTGCCAGCCGAGAGCCGCGCGTTTCTTGGAGTCAACCGCAGCAAGACGGGCATCGTGCTTGACCTCAAGCAACCCGATGATCTCGGTAAGCTGCTCGAGCTGGTCGCCATGGCCGATGTGTTGGTGCACAACTTCCGGCCGAGCGTACCCACGCGCCTTGGCATCGACTATGAGCGCCTGAAGAAACTGAACCCGCGTCTGATCTACTGCGCAGTGACCGGCTACGGCGAGTCCGGGCCATTGCAAGACAAGGCCGGCTTCGATCAGGTGTTGCAGACCATGACGGGGCTGGCCGCCTTGCAGGGCAAAGCAGACGGACCGCCAGAAATCGTCTATGGGTCGGCGGTTGACTACTACGCGGCAGCACTGATCGCGGCCGGCATTGCCTCGGCGCTCTATGAACGCGAACGAAGCGGCGAAGGCCAGTATGTAGGCGTGTCCTTGTTGCGTAGCGCACTTGCCATGCAATCGGCGCGGCTGATATGGGCCGCCGATGAACCACGCGATGTGAGCCGCGACATGCGCTCAGGCGGGGTCACCGGCATCCACCCGACGCGAGAGGGCTATCTCTATCTCTCCGCGAATACCGCGCATTTCTGGCAAGCACTCTGCGACAAAATCGGCGCGCCCGAGCTGGCGACCAACGCGCGTTACGATTCGGTGCGCAAGCGCGCGCAATATGTCGATGAAATTCTGCCAAGGCTCAGGCAAGCGCTGTTGACAAAGAGCGCGCTCGAATGGGACGCGCTGTTCGGCGATGAGGTCCCGTGCGCCGCAGCGCGCACGGTGGCAGACATGTTCGATCACCCACAGGTCGAGACCGAGGGGCTGATCGCGAAGTTCAAACATCCGATAGTGGGTGAGTATCGCGGCTTCACTGGACCGATCAAGTTCAGTCGCACGCCTGGACCCGAACCGTTTGCGGCGCCCACGCTTGGGCAGCATCAAAGGACTGCGGAGGACGATTCGTGAGGACCCGTCCCGATTTTGTCGATTGACCGGATAATTCGCCCACCCCACCCGCTACTGAGCACGCCATGCTCAAAGACTTCGATCAAATGGAATCGAGCAACGACTCCGCCAATCCAAGCATTCACGAGGTGAGCGATCCGTCGCGGCGCGTGTTCGTGCAAGGTGGCATGGCCGCACTCGCCACAGGTGTGTTGGCGCCGTGGCTCAACGGCTGCGCGGCAGGCGCATCAGCAACGGAGTCGCTGTTCAGCTTCAAAGGCATCCCGGCCGCGACCGGCGATGCGTTGGTCGTATCTGAGGGCTATATCGCCGAGGTCATCGCACCTTGGGGCGAACCGGTGGGCATCGCCGGCAACATGCCCGCGTTCAAAGCCGATGCCAGCAATAGCGCCGCCGAACAAGCAGTGCAAGTCGGCATGCATCACGATGGCATTCATTACTATCCCCTCGATGGCAGTCGGCGCGGACTGCTCGTGTTCAACAATGAATACACCGACGACGGACTGCTACACCCGCAGGGCATGGCCAACTGGAGTGCCGAAAAGGTGCGCAAATCACAGGCTGCGCATGGCGTTACGGTGATCGAGATCGAAGCGCGTGACGGCGGCTGGCAGATGGTGCGGCCCTCCCGCTTCGCGCGGCGTCATACCGGCGCGACGCCCTTTGAGGTGCGCGGTCCCGCAGCCGGGCACTGGCTCATGCGCACCGCCGCCGATCCGGCCGGTCGCACCGTGCTTGGCACACTCAACAACTGCGCAAGCGGCAAGACGCCGTGGGGCACCTATCTTTCGGGCGAAGAAAACTTCATCAATTACTTCGATGGTGGCGACGCACTCGATCCCCATCAACGCCGCTGGGGCCTGCGCAAGACCGGGTTCTATCGCTGGCCCGAGCATGATGAGCGCTTCAACGCGGTGAAACATCCGAACGAACCCAACCGGTTCGGCTGGGTGGTGGAGATCGATCCGATGGACCCAGCCGCCACCCCGATCAAACGGACCGCACTCGGGCGTGCCGCGCATGAAGGCGCATGGGTGGCGGTCACCAAAGACAATCGCGCCGTCGTGTACTCCGGTGAAGACGCACGCTTCGAATACATTTACAAGTTCGTGAGCCGCGACCGGATCGCCCCAGGTGGCGCCAAAGCAAATGGTGAACTGCTCGACCATGGCACGCTGCATGTAGCGCGTTTCGATGCGGATGGCACCGGGCGCTGGCTGCCAATGGTGCATGGTCAAGGGCCCCTGACCGCTGCCAACGGTTTCGCTGATCAAGGTGAGATCCTGATCAAAGCGCGGCAGGCAAGCGATCTGCTCGGTGTGACCAAGATGGACCGGCCCGAATGGATCGCGATCCATCCGCAGACCGGTGAAATCTACTGCACGCTCACCAACAACAGCTCGCGCGGCGCCAAAGATATGCCCGGTGCGGATGCGGCGAATCCACGCAACAACAACGCGATGGGTCACATCATCAGGTGGCAGGAAGCGCCCGATTTTGATGCC